>NZ_JAALGV010000027.1:0-5136 GCF_011174875.1 Acinetobacter sp. GFQ9D191M | reverse complement strand
GTTGCTATAAGAAATCGAATAGCACATAGCTTTCAAATTACGGCTCCAGCGGGAATGACTGATGACCCTAATGATCAAATGTTAGCAACTAAGTATAAAAATGGTAGACAGGAAATAATTACAGAAGAATATTTATTAAACTTTATCAATTTAAATCAAGAACTTTCAACTGAACTTCATCAATTTAGAGGATTCTAATTACCCCATTTAACATAATGGCTGTTATACGAAATTTGATTGATTTTTACTAAAACACTATTTGAAAATATAAAAAAAAGCCCAGTCATGGAATACTGGGTTATGGAAACTCAAATAAGGATTTATATTTTATAAAGTATTTAAAAAACCATAAAAAAACTATGGTTTTTTTTGTATAAACTTGCTTGTTGTCTCTACTTCATTGAATACTTCAAATTTTTTCCGATCATTATCGAGTTTAACAACGAGAGCTAAAATAAAAATCATTATTATAAAAGCTAGGAAAATCAAATGCCTTCTCATTATTAATTCCACTATCAGTGCTATAAAGTATGCTTCCCTATAGCAAATAGATAGGACATAAAGAATGAAAAGTAAAGCTCGATACTTTGAGACATGGCTATTGCCATATCTCAAAGTCGAGCCACTTTGCGATATTCGGTAGCAATAAGATTAAGAAAAGAACCGAGCAAAGTACTTGCCAGTATTTATTTAGGGTCAATAACACAGTAATCCTTATTCGTTCCATGACAGTCATTTTTCATAACTCGGACACAAGATTTATCATTACAATTTCTAATATCTAAATTATATCTTTGTTCTAGCCACGCTGCCTCTGCACGACGTTCCTTGATCTCATCAAAACTTGGAATAAATAAAAATATAAAAGACAGGAAAACCAGCACCAGACTGAGGAAAATTGCACATAACAAGGCAATAAATCTGTAGTTCAATTTGTCGGTAGCCTTGTCTAGTTCATGGATGCGACCTTGAAGGGCACGTGTAGCTTCCTGATTTGCGTTATTTAGGGTCTTTTTGCTTTGTTCTAGTACCCCACTAGCTACTTTGTTGTAAAACGTCTCTAATCGCTTGTTATCATCTGCTATAGCTTCTCTATATTCCTTCATGGAGGCTAATAGAATATACAACTGATCATCTAAATCATTTTGGCTGCTCATAGCGATGGTCCACTTCTCTTCATGCTCTTGCGGTGTTTCTGTTTCATGGCTTGTTCTTGCTGTAGCTTCAATTGCTGTTTACGTTCCAGTTCTAGGCGTTTAACTTCCTGTGCTTTCTTCCATTGCTCAAAGCCTTGCTCAACACGGTTGAACCCTTGTTCTAAGGTTTTTTCTTTATGCTGTTGTTTGTTTTGGAGCTGTTGGCTGTTCTGCTGTTTTACCGTGTCGTTGAAACGACTGATCTCAGTATCTATACCTTTCCTGCGCATCTGCGTGACCTTGCTACCCTCATGGATAGTGGCTTGTAGCTGATTACCTTGATCGACATAGCTGCGGTGGTCGATTCTTTCCCGATACCCTGCATGTTCGAGGGCATGATTCGCTAGGTTTGCCCAGGTGGAACGGATCTGTTTAATTTCTTCCTGGCTTGTTCCCATACCCAGTGTTTTTCTTTTGGTATTACTTAACTCAATATCGGCTTTATCTTTAAGAACTAAATTCTGCTCTGGATCTAATTCGGCCTTGCGCGTTGTCAGTAAGATATGTGCATGATGATTTTTATCACTGCCATTCTGACTAGGTGCATGAATGGCTAAATCCGCGATTACTCCATAACGGTCTACTAAAGATTGCGCAAACTCTTTGGCCAGTTCTTTTCGTTGTTCCTCATCTAATTCATCAGGCAAAGCAATCACCCATTCACGTGCTGTTCGGGCATCTTTTCGGTTCTCTGATTTTTCTGCCATATTCCAGACTTGGCTTCGGTCTAATTCGATATCCAAATTAGAAATAATTTCGGTATAAACCACACCTTCTTTTCTCGTAAAGTCGTGCGTTAATCCTGTCCGTTCATCTTTCAATTTTTCTCCTGCACGATAAGCCATAGATGCAACCGCAGTTCGTCCCGAACTTCGGTTAACAGTCTTCGTCGTACAGTGATAAATTGCCATGCCTTAGCCTTGTGATGGTTTTGCTTTTGCTTTTAAAAATTGCGTAGCGATTTTTGGGGTTAAGGGGATTCCCCTTACGCAAACTTTGACTTGGATGAAATCCAAGTCGTAAGTGCGCATTTCATGAAAAACACGATAGCATATAGCCCGCTTGAATTTCAATTCATAGGGCCTTATGCTTGAGTGGTTTTCTATATCCCGAAATCTGAATCATGACAAAAACTGCTGAAACTCTTGAAAAGAAAATCGAAGCCCAATTAGAGAAGCTGAAACAGTTAAAGGCTCGTAAACAAGCTATCGAAGCTAGAGAAAGATCGAAGCAAAAAGAGCAAGAAAGAAAGGATGATACTCGACGTAAAATTTTGCTCGGTTCTTATTTAATTAAAAAGATGCAAAGTAATGAAGCCAACAAAGAAAAAATACTCATGGAACTTAATGAATATTTAACTGAAAATAGAGATAGACAGCTTTTTGACTTACCAAATATTGAGGAAAATTAATTATGAATAAAGCCGATTTAATTGCCAAATTAGCACCTAAATTAAATATTAATCAAGACGAAGCAAGAGTTGTTCTCAATTCTGTTCTTGAAGTCATTACAGAAGCCCTAGTTGAAGAAAAAAATGTCCGATTAGTTGATTTTGGTACTTTTTCAGTAAAACAACGTCCAGAAAGAATGGGACGCAATCCTAAAACTGGAGAAAAACTTAAAATTGAAGCTAAGGAAATCGTTACTTTTAAACAAGGTAAGGCTTTGGGAGAGCAATTTATTGTTAAGCCAAAGCAAAAAAGTAAAGCTAAGAAGAAAGCCTAATTTTTCTTAGCTCTTTGTTTTTCTTGTTCGGCTTTATACTCTGGAATTAGCTCATTTAAGACCTTTTGGATATTTTCCTTATCTTCGATCTGCAAATTATCCCGATAGTAAATTAAGTCCTCTATTTTGCTTTCCATCTGCATTTTTTCGGTGGGTTCTGCATTTTGGGATATTCGGGATAATAGGAAGATATAACCGCATATATTTTCCCTCGCAATTTCATAATTTACGATATCGAGGTATTCAGCTTGTGTGCCGTGAAGTTCTTCTAATAGGTTGGTTAATTTCATCATGCTTGAAACCCTGCTTTTTCTAAACATGGATAAAGCTCTCTGAACTTTTCAGGCTCTAAAAGCATGTCAGCGATACGAATAGCAAATTGCTGAAAACTTTCCGTACCTTGTGAGTATTTGCTCATTTCGGGCATTTCAGACATTTTATTGGCAAATAAGTGGCGCTGAGCATCGGTCATTTTGATGAAAAAATCAGGGGTATTGGGATCACGTTTAATTTCAATTTTCGGCTGTGTTTTTTGCTTAAACCTGAATGAAAACCCAGTGATGGTACGCCCTTGTTTATGCTGTTCATAAGTGGTTTTTATATCCGTATGCTCATTGATCTGGGTAATAGCTGTGTCTAATACACGGTTTTTAAAATGATGCATACGTTGATATTCATCATCTTCAACACCTAAATTTTTACGTAATTGTTGCAGTTCAAAAATTGGTGTTTTACCAACCTCACGCCAGGCGATTAATAATTCATAAAGTCTGGTGGCGTACTTACTGGTTAAGTGTGCAACTTGTTTGGCTTCGTATTTCGTAAAATGTTCTTCTAATCGAGTGATTAACGGCACTACGTCAGGTGCGAAAGTAATTTCTAATAGCGCTAAGTCATCTACATAAAAAATACGACTAACCCAACGAGAGCGAACAACACCCACTTTTCCTGTTTTTTTGTATTCTGCTGTATAGCTAAACTGTCTATTAAATAGATTGTTTACAGCTTCTTTTAGAGCTTTATAGGATGCATCTGCCGATACATTAAAGAGCTTTGCATAATCACTAGCATGTATTTCTAGTTTGCTATCTGCCGTGATGCCCTGTCCTAATTCCCTTGCATTAATTATCGCCAGCATAATTAAACGCTGTTCTGTTAGTTCTAAATTATAACTGGCGTTTATTAATGCATTATCTTTCACAACTAAACCATTCTTCATATTAAATACACGTTATTATTAATGTGTATTTAAACACTACATATAATATGTGTGTAAATCAAGAGAATTTGTGTGCTTATACAAGAGAATTTGTGTGCTTATACAAGAGAATTTGTGTGCTTATACAAGAGAATTTGTGTGCTTATTGAGAGTGAAACCCTCTGATACCAATGCTTTCATAGGGTCTAAAAGCATTTAAAAGCTTTAAAAATAATTAAAAGCCTTTCGGCAGGGGAGTGGAACTGCCCTAGGTACTCGCTAAAGCTCGTACTCTATTGAAGCTCGTTCCTCGCTTCGAGGGGCAGTTTTTAATTAATACTGTTTGTGATATTCAAAAGTAAAAGCATTGATAATGTATTCGCTTCGCTCATATTTTTTGAAAAGCAAAAGCTCCAAAATTCGCACCCATTCGGGATGCTCTGTATCTACCGTTTAAAATCAAAAGGGAGCTTGTAATCAGGGAAAAGGTAGGCGCAAAATTTTAATGCCAGTTGATCGCTCGTAGACACTCGCTCGGCTCTTATTGGGAGGAGTTTAATTATTAAAATATCTAATCAAAACCGTGGAACATTGATTAAAGAATATTCGTGGAACATAAAAAATCATAAAAAAAGCCCAAACGGGCTCGATTGGGCTATAAAATAGAAACTACAGCATTGATTTCTAAGTGGAATTATAGCGTATTTCGTATAAGGTGTATTATGTTAATTTTAGGAAATCTTTAAAAATTGAAATATAGGACTTAATAACATGTCTGAAAGTTACACACGTCAAGCTTTGCCATCAAAAAAGTATAGAGAACTTATAGGAACGGCTATTTGCGTATTTAATTCAAATAATAGCTTTGTGATTGAAAACATCCTAAGAGCAGACCAGACTGGTAAATATGAATGGCATAAGCTTATAGATGAAACATCTGGGGATCTTGCACCTGCTATCAAAAAAACGATTACAGCCAGTTCTAATACAACTATTGCAAAGCTTTTTAGTGATATT
>NZ_JAALGV010000026.1:0-34551 GCF_011174875.1 Acinetobacter sp. GFQ9D191M | reverse complement strand
ATTTTGCTAGTCTAGAGCCTTCGCTACGGTTTGGACTATGTTCAAATGGCTATTCTACGTTTGATTGGTTTTGGAAAAAAAGAAGAATTTAAGAAAGTGCTAGCAATTTTAAGAAAGAAAAAGCCTGATAGGACAAGGATCCTATGAAATTTGTCGTGTACAGAGGTAATTTTTATGAAATCTAAAATCATGAGAAAAAGATAGAAAAGCACTTAGTCAGTTTCGGAGTATTTAAAACGTGGAGATGTTTTTCCTATGTTGATTAGTCAATTTATTTACGAATGAGGTATAAAGTTTTATCTAATTTTTCTTTTTATCCAATTTAAAATTAGGTGCGTACACGGCCTCAACTTTCAATAAAGTATAAAAGGTGTTTGTGTAGGCAATACCCTTACTTTTGATAAGCCAAAAGAAAGCAAAAGCCTTTGTTACCCATACATAACATCCCTATTATGATGGATAACGTGTGGCATCCCTGCCACACTCGTGTATCCAAACGTTGCTTAAATTAAACTATGTAATAGTGGCGACATAAAGGTGCTCTTATCGCTATATATTAAAAACTTAGTGGAACACTGTTTCTAAAGCTTTTAAACCCACTTTGGGATCAAGTAGACCGTTGTAAATTTCAGGGATTTCACGTTCCACCCCAAAAAATTCATAAATGGCAAGCATCGCCCCACGAACTGAATATTCCACAGTAAAGACCACGTCATCTTCAATTTCCACAAACTGTCCAAGGAAAGCAAAGTTTTGTGAGCCTTGTGGAATTACCTGTGGACGATCCCCCGGTTTACGGCAGGCGAATAGGGCAGAGGCGTATGGCATCATGGCGGTAGTAACATCAGTCGTTGCCAAAACATGATCTAAAATGTCGTCAAAACCGAGCTGTTTAATCAGTTCTGTTAGGATTTCTTGCCCCGTGGCTTCGGACATTGGTTTTTTGATGTAATCGCCTATATGGTCAATTTGGAAACCGTAGCCCCATAAGGTATATAAACCTTCAGGTAAGTCGGCAAAGTGTGGCTGTGCAGGAACCACGATGGATAAATGCCAACCCGACTCATACCAAGTCATGAGTGCGCCTGTGCCTGGTTCATTGCCTGTATAGTCAATAATACGTTTAAGTAGCACGTCATCTTTCATGGTCAGAGTGAAAGACTCCCACTTATGTTCATCGACATTGCCATAAAAAGTCATTGGACGGCCAAAGTCTGGGGCTTTTTGTGCCAGCGTTTCCCAAAGCGTCCAGCCATGATCTTCTCGATGACGAATAAGGGCAGGCACGTCATGATTACCGCCATAACGTGAGTCTGCTGTAATAGAGCCTAAAGTGAAAATAGCTAAATCATTGGCTTTCAGATTAATTTGCTCTGAGCCTTCAGGCAATTGTACATATAGACGTGAAGCGTAGCGTTCTTGAGTTTCAGCATTGGTAATGAAGTCTGCATCTGTGACATAGTGTCCAAAACGCACATCGACGCCTTGTGCGACTAACCAACGCTGTAGGGGCAGAATCATCGAGTCATATTGGTTGTACTTGGTACGTTTCACACCCGCTAAGGTATGAATGCGTGGCAATTCTTGAATAAAACGCAAGAAATAGCGTCTTAACTCTGCTGCACTGTGCCATTTTTGAAAAGCGAAAGTCGTGCGCCACATGCGCCAGAAATTGGTTTCAAAAAAGGTTTCATCAAAAAACTCATCAATGCGGCGACTGCCAATTTTTTCTTCTTTTGAAGCTAATAGGCGCAGCATCTGTGCACGATGTAGCGTATTCAGACCAAGCTTTGCTGCATCCGCAATGACATGTTCGGCATCAATCAACCGTGCATTGGCGTGGGTTTTCACTTTTTCATTAAACTCACGACATTCTTCACGCACCGAAATGTCTGGATTTTCCAAAGATGGAATACTGGAAAATAAGTCCCATAGGCACAAATAAGTTTCATCGGTCAGCATTCGCCCACCACGTGTTACCCAAGCTTGCGCGGCATGCGGTGTATGTCCACCATCCATCGAACCACCTGAAATATCGAGTTCTTCTAAAATATGGATATTTTTAGCAGGGACTTTGGCATCACGGATTGCAAATGCAGCAGCAGCCATACCTGCGATACCACCACCAATAATCCAAAGATGGGACTGTTGCGCGTCTAATGGGGTGCGCTTCTTATTTTGCATGGTTCACCTTTAATTATGATGTTAAAAATTATGAAGTAAAAAAATTGGTTTAGAAAAACCTTAAAAATAGTATGTCTTTTTATATATGAAAAATGTATGAAATGGGAAGCAATCCCCTCATTATATTTTGTAATCAAAAATAGACGTATGATGGCTATTTTTAATACACATTTGTCTTTTTATTAAAATTGAATATGATCTAAATAATTGATGTTAATGTTTATTGTTGAGTAATTGCTCTATTGTTGTTTTCACTATGCCGTATGCTAAATTTCTTTAAAAATAGGCTTTTTATTTATCATTAAAAAATATCTTTGTACACGACAAAAAAAGATAACTCATTGAAATAATGGCATAATACTTGTTTTCTGACGACGAATATGATGACACATTTCAATGAGTTACATCTCATCTTAAACAAATATCTAAAGTGGAACAAGTCACATGCAAAGTGCTTTGCGCTCATCATGCTTGTGATTATTTTAAAGCAAACATGTAATCTTTCTTCTGCATCTAAAGCCTTGCCCATCAAGTGTTTACCACAATCATTTTATCGACGTATGCAGCGCTTCTTTGCAGGTCAGTATTTTGATTATCGTCAAATTTCTCAGTTGATTTTCAATATATTTTCATTCGATAAAGTCCAATTAACTTTGGATAGAACTAATTGGAAATGGGGAAAACGAGATATTAATATCTTGATGTTAGCCATCGTCTATCGTGGAATAGTGATACCTATTGTTTGGACATTGCTCAATAAACGTGGAAATTCAGATACAAAAGAGCATATTGCTTTGATTCAACGCTTTATCTCCATTTTTGGTAAAGATCGTATTGTGAATGTGTTTGCAGACAGAGAATTTATCGGTGAGAAATGGTTTACATGGTTAATTGAAAATGACATTAACTTCTGTATACGTGTTAAAAAAACTTTATGGTGACCAATCACTTAGCCAAGAATCATAAAATTAGTGATTTATTTCGTCATCTTCAAGTTGGTCAAACTGAATGTCGTAAACGACGTATTTGGGTTGGTCGAGTGAAACTGTATATTAGTGCGCTACGATTAGAAGATGGAGAGCTTTTACTTGTTGTTTCTCCTATGTTTAATGCTTCTGCTATTCGTGATTATGCATTACGCTGGGAAATCGAAACGTTATTTAGTTGTCTCAAAGGACGTGGATTCAATCTTGAAAATACTCGTTTAACAGACCCTAGACGAGTGAAAAAATTGATTGCGGTGTTAGCTATAAGCTTCTGTTGGTGTTACTTAACGGGTGAATGGCAACATGATCAAAAAAAAGCGATAAAAATAAAGAAGCATGGACGACTCTCAATGAGTTTATTTCGCTATGGTTTAGACTATGTTCAAATGGCGATTCAGCGTTTAATTGGTTTTGGGAAAAAAGAAGAGTTTAAGGAAATTTTGGCAATTTTAAGAAAGCAGAATCCTGATAGGATAAGGGTTCTGTGAAATTTGTCGTGTACAGAGAAAACACTCTTAGATTAAGCATATGAATGTTGGTTATTATTGTTGATTATCACAATAAATTAGTGACCAAAAATCAAAGTACCCTACCCCACCTTAAATTACGTCACACAAAATTAAAACTCTATATAACTGTTATATATAGAGTTTATTAACATACCAATTATGTAATTTAGTGTATTTTATGTCGGTGACTCTTGCCAAGGTTGGGGTCGCGAGTTCGAGTCTCGTTTCCCGCTCCAGATTCAAAAAGCCCTGATCGAAAGATTGGGGCTTTTTTTATTGTCGTTCTCAATGACTAAATATTCTGCCTAACCCTGCTTTTTTCTCAAATTAAGAAAATTTTCTTTAAATCTTGAATCTCTAGAACTCTGGTTCGATTTATCTTTTTAGGGAACTCCTGCTAAAAGGATTGCACTTCATACAGGTTTAAGCATCTAATTCATCCAAGCAATTAATGATAAAAAACCATAAAAAAAGCCCATTTGAGGGGAAATGGGCTTTTGTAAACATCAATGTTAACGCTCTAATATGACAATCTGGTTAAATTTCATATCTATAGATTAAAATTTTTTGAGATCCCATTAGATTCCCAATAGTTGCTTACACCATGGAATTGAAATATCCCGAGTTAAAGGGGCTAAAGGCAGGTCTGGATGATTAAGATCAACCCATTGCATTTCCGCAAGTTCAGCCTGAACCTGAGGCTGACTTTTTAACTTAACCTGATACAAATAACTGACCAGCGAATGATTCAATTCGTTCGCAGCCACGGTTTCATATTTGCCAATATAAGACAGTATTTCCATCTCACAGCCTGTCTCTTCCAGAACTTCCCTAGAAAGTGCAGCTTCAGGCAATTCATTGGGTTCCAGCTTTCCGCCCACATGCATAAAGAAATCGGTATCTTTTTTACGAACCAACAAAATCTGATTCTGTTCATTCAGAATGATAGCCGCAGCAATCGTAATCACTTTATTACTCATACCGATTCTACTGCCTTTACACTTTTATTCCATTTCGGTTCAGGCGCATGATAATGCTCCAAAGCATCCAAAACTTCCTCAATTGAACTTGAGGAAATCAAGGCATCGGTAAAACGTGACTGGGTAAATCCAGCCTCAGTCGTTTTCATCAAGAAATTCAGCAATTCATCATAAAATCCATGGATATTTAAAAATGCACAAGGCTTCTGATGAAGGCCCAACTGCCCCCAGGTCAACTGCTCAAAAATTTCTTCTAAAGTCCCCACCCCGCCCGGCAAAGCAATAAATGCATCCGCCAGATCAGACATTTTTGTTTTACGTTCATGCATATTTTTCACCACATGCAGCTCTGTTAACAGCGGATGGGCCAATTCTGCATCGACTAGATTTTGTGGAATTACTCCAATGACTGTTCCACCAGCATGTAATGCACTATCAGCCACAACACCCATCAGTCCAGCTCGGCCGCCACCATAAACCAGCGTGATTCCCCGTTTCGCAATAGACTCACCCAAAGCTTGGGCCTGCTCTTTAAAATTTTCGCTATTCCCCATAGCTGAACCACAAAAGACTGCAATAGATTTCATTTTTTATCCCCTCATCGATCAACATATTCTAACTGCATTAAAATAAAAAAATTGTCTTAAAAACAAGCAAAATAACCATAATCGGCTAATTTATCGAAGCGCATGATTCAGAATAAATCCTCACTTCTACAGAAAAATACGGATAATTTTCAGTCAGACTTGTACGCATTGACTTACATCGATTCCGGTTCTTTACGGCTATCCCGAATAGTGGAATTTTCCTATGATACTTACATCAGGAACAGGAAGTTCCATATAACAATGACAATAGATAAGCACAAGGATTGTAAGGTACGACAGGAGTTATACCGAGCTAACCAATACGAAAAACCCCGGCAGGATGCCGGGGTTTTTTATTAATTTTTTTTTAGTCAATCAGGCTGCCAATGACCTGAGATTTTATATTTGGCTATTTTTTGAATAGGACTACTGATCTCAAATGGATCAGACAGCAGGATTTGACAAATGCAAGCCAATCCACAAGGATAAGTGAATAAAAATAATCATGAGTAGAACAATATGTCCCATCCGCTTTCCAGCCTTGAATATCAACCTGATATTCTGGGTGAAGGTTATGAACAGGCCACTTTAGAATTCCCGCCAGATACTGAAGGCACAGTAGTTGCCACACTGATCCGCAAAAAGGCAGACCAACCGACCTCTAAAGCTGTCCTCTATATTCACGGCTTTATTGATTATTTTTTCCAGACTGAAATGGCAGAGCGTTTTAATCAGCAAGGTTTTGATTTTTATGCACTGGATTTACGTAAATATGGCCGATCCTATCTGTCCCATCAGAAACTTTATAATGTCTATCATCTTTCAGAATATGATGCAGAAATCAGCCAGGCTCTTGAAATTATTGGACAGGAAGGCCATGACACGGTTTTACTCAGTGGCCATTCTACCGGCGGATTAATTACTACTTTGTATGCAGCACATCATCCAGATCATCCCTTAATTAAAGGCTTATGGCTCAATAGTCCTTTTTATGACTTTAATATGACGCCTTTTGAGAAAAAGTTTCTGGTGCCTAAATTGAGCCGTCTGGGAAAACGTTTTCCGGAAATGCTATTTCCTAGCCGCTTAAATCGTCATTATGTGCCTAGTCTGCATATTAGCTATCAGGGGGAATGGCATTTTGATCTGGAATGGAAAAAACCTAGCTATCACTGGGTGCGTCTGAGTTTTGTACATGCCATTCACGAAGCACAAAAAGAAATTCATCAGGGTGTGCGTTTAAATATTCCAACTTTGCTGATGCATGCCCACAAAACCACTTATCCCCTACGTTTTAACCGTAATGCTCAAACCAGTGATGTGATTCTTCAGGTACGCGATATGATTGAACATGCGCAGAAAATCCAGGGCGATGTGCAACTCTGTTCGATTCAAAATGGGATACATGATCTGGTTCTTTCAGAAAAACCGGTTCGTGAGCAGGTCTATCAGCAGCTATTTCAATGGCTGGAAAATAAAGCCCTATAAGCCAGATGAATAAGATAGGTAGCAAGCTCTGCCTGTCTTATTTTTCAATAATTTTATTTATCTATTTCGCTTGGATATGAAATAAAAATATCAAGCTGATCAGTAATGCTTTTTACATATTAAAATCATGTCATTATAAAAATAAAATATTGAAATTTATAAAAATAATAAATTCCATTTTTATCCAAATGTTGCCTTTTGTAGCAAGCTTGTAAGTATTTATCCTGCGATTTTTTTCCCTCTCTATAGTAGAGCTGAGATGTTGAATCTGAGGACTTTTGCAGAGCAGAAGTGGTTCGGCATTCATCAATAATAATCATATCAAGGAATAGAATTATGCGTTATGCAGATCCCAATACTGACGGTTCAAAAGTGCAATTTAAATCCCAATACGAAAACTTTATTGGCGGCAAATGGGTTCCACCAGTCAAAGGTGAATATTTTGATAATGTCTCGCCCGTAGATGGTAAAGCCTTTACCAAAGTTCCGCGCTCATCAGTGGAAGATATTGAACTGGCGCTGGATGCGGCTCATGCCGCCAAACAGCAATGGAATAACAGCTCCCCTACTACCCGTTCCAATATTTTATTAAAAATTGCCGACCGACTTGAAGAAAATCTTGAGTTACTAGCAGTTGCAGAGACTTGGGATAATGGCAAGCCGATCCGAGAAACCCTGGCAGCCGATATTCCTTTAGCCATTGACCATTTCCGCTATTTTGCCGGCTGTATTCGCGCCCAGGAAGGCGGCATCTCGGAAATTGATGAAGATACCATTGCTTATCATTTTCATGAGCCATTGGGTGTCGTGGGTCAGATTATCCCGTGGAACTTCCCGATTCTGATGGCTGCCTGGAAACTAGCCCCAGCTCTCGCAGCCGGAAACTGTATTGTGCTGAAACCCGCTGAACAGACACCGGTGAGTATTTTGGTGCTGGTTGAGTTAATCCAAGATCTGTTGCCTGAAGGCGTATTAAACATCGTGAATGGCTACGGTGTTGAAGTCGGCCGTCCGCTGGCGACTAATCCGCGTATTGCCAAAATTGCATTTACGGGTTCAACGGCAGTGGGTCAGTTGATTATGCAGTATGCGACTGAAAATATTATTCCTGTGACTTTAGAACTTGGAGGTAAATCACCAAACTTGTTCTTTGCCGACATCATGGATCAGAAAGATGATTTTCTGGAAAAAGCTCTAGAAGGCTTTACCATGTTTGCCCTGAATCAGGGTGAAATCTGTACTTGTCCATCACGTGCGCTGATTCAGGAAAGTATTGCCGACCAATTCCTGGAACTTGCAGTAGAGCGAGTGAAAAAGATCAAGACTGGTCATCCCCTGGATACCGAGACCATGATCGGTGCTCAGGCTTCTCAGGAGCAGCAAGACAAGATTCTCGGCTGTATTGCAACTGGCCGTGAAGAAGGTGCAGAAATCTTGTTAGGCGGTAATGAGCGTCAGGAAGTAGGACAAGGTTTTTATATCGAGCCAACAATTTTTAAAGGTTCCAATGACATGCGAACCTTTCAGGAGGAAATTTTTGGACCGGTATTGGCAGTGACCACGTTCAAAGACTTTGATGAAGCCATCAAGATTGCCAATGATACCATTTATGGACTCGGTGCCGGTGTCTGGTCACGTTCAGCACATACCTCTTACCGCGCTGGTCGTGCGATTCAGGCCGGTCGGGTCTGGACCAACTGCTATCACATCTACCCGGCTCATGCAGCCTTTGGGGGATATAAAAAATCCGGGATTGGCCGCGAAAACCATCGCATGATGCTGGATCATTATCAGCAAACTAAAAACCTGTTAGTGAGTTATTCAACCAAACCAGCAGGCTTCTTCTAAACTGATCTGAATTCGGGTGGACTTCGGTCCGCCTGATTCATTCATTATTTCAAACAGAATTTTAAACTGATTGGTAAAAATTTATAAAGAGAGTCATGAGGATATATTTGTATTTTTAAGGGCTGTATTAAACGAATAAATAAAACTGCATAAAAAATAAGAGATTATTTATAATTATGTTGATTTTAAATAAGTTTGTCATTTTTTATGCTTTCTGATCGTTTAAAAATCCAGCATAAAGCCTGTGCTTTCATTTAAAGTCGACTTTTCATGCTACGCAAGACTGTGTATAACAATGAACCCCTGAGGGAAAGCAATAAGCATAGGCAAAATTGCTTAAAAAGCGTTAGACTATGCAGTAATAATGTCATGATTCGGTCTGGTATAGATCAAAAAAGAAGGTGAAGGTTGATGCCGCTCAATACAGTTGAAGAGCTTGTAGCAGATATCCGTGCAGGAAAAATGGTTATCCTGATGGATGACGAAGACCGTGAGAATGAAGGCGATCTGGTGATTGCTGCGACCCACGTGCGTCCTGAAGACATCAACTTTATGATCACCCATGCGCGTGGTCTGGTTTGCCTGACTTTAAGCAAAGAACGTTGCCAGCAGTTAAATCTACCCTTGATGGTGGATGCCAACGGCGCTCAGCACGGAACCAACTTCACCCTTTCAATTGAAGCAGCCAACGGCATTACTACTGGTATTTCTGCAGCTGAACGTGCGCACACCATTCAAACTGCGGTGGCTGCACATGCCAAACCAAGTGACATCGTACAACCTGGTCATATCTTCCCATTGATGGCACAGCCAGGTGGCGTATTGCACCGTGCTGGTCATACCGAAGCCGGTTGTGACTTGTCTCGTCTTGCGGGTCTTGAGCCAGCTTCTGTGATCTGCGAGATCATTAAAGAAGACGGCACCATGGCACGTCGTCCAGATCTAGAAATCTTTGCGGAAAAGCATGGTCTGAAAATTGGTACCATTGCTGATCTGATCCATTACCGTATGACCAATGAACAAACGGTTGAGCGTATCGATCAGCAAAGTATTGATACTGAATACGGCAGCTTTGACCTGTACCGCTATCGTGAACTGGGTAATCCGGATATCCATCTGGCCTTGGTCAAAGGTGAGCCTAAAGAGGGCGTGACCACAGTGCGTGTACATGGTTTTAACCCGACCCGCGACTTGCTCAAACTGAACAAGCAGGATGGCGAACCAGCTTGGAACCTGGACCGTGCCTTAAAAGAAATTTCCAAGAGTGAACGCGGTGTTCTGGTCTGGATTGGCCAGCGCCATTTACAGGATTTGGGCCCGGCATTAGATACCCTGAAAACACCAAAAAATGTAAAATCCAATGCTGCCCTGTCTCAGCAGTATCAGACCATTGGTGTCGGCGCACAAATTTTACGTGACCTCGGCGTGGAAAAAATGAAGCTGCTTAGCTCTCCATTACGTTTCAATGCCCTGTCCGGCTTTAACTTAGAAGTGGTGGAATACATCACCGCACAACAAACATCAGAGAAATAATCGAGGTTCCTATGGCAGTTCGCCGTATTGAAGGTATGTTGCATCTCGCGAACGAAGACCGTTATGCGATTTTAGTTGGTCGTTTTAATAGCTTTGTTGTTGAACATCTGTTAGAAGGTGCCATTGATACATTGAAACGCCATGGCGTATCAGAGGATAATATCACTGTTGTTCATGCACCTGGTGCCTGGGAACTTCCTGTGGTTGCGAAAAAACTGGCAGCTTCAGATCGTTTCGATGCCATCATCGCGCTGGGCGCTGTGATTCGTGGCAGCACGCCTCACTTCGATTTTGTAGCTGGTGAATGTGCCAAAGGTCTGGGCGTGGTTGGCCTGGACACTGGCTTACCAGTGATTAATGGTGTATTGACTACGGATAGTATCGAACAGGCGATTGAACGCTCGGGTACAAAAGCAGGTAATAAAGGTAGTGAAGCTGCCTTGACTGCTATTGAAATGGTTAACTTGTTAAAGGCTATTTAACGCTATGTCGCAAACACTTCAAGCAACTTATGCAGCAAAACGTAAAGCACGTCGCTTTGCTGTACAAGGAATTTATGAATGGCAGATGAGCCACAATCCGGTGCATGAGATTGAAGCACGTACTCGTGTGGACAATGCCATGCACAAAGTGGATCTCAGCTATTATCATGAATTGTTGACTCAAGTGGTTGCCAATCATGAAGCATTGGATGCTTTGCTTATCCCTGTGCTGGATCGTGAACTTTCTGCACTTGATGGTGTAGAACTCGCTACACTTCGCCTAGGCGCCTATGAACTCAAAGAACATCTTGAGATTCCATACCGCGTGGTTCTGGATGAAGCAATTGAGTTAGCTAAACACTTTGGCGGTGCAGACAGCCATAAATACATCAATGGTGTATTGGACCGTTTAGCGACAACTTTACGTGCAGCAGAAAAACAGCAAGCCAACTAATCTAGTCGAATTGTTGTATGGCTGAGTTTTCGATTATCGATACCTATTTTAATCGTCAGAATAAAAATTCTGTCGATTTAGGCGTTGGCGATGACTCAGCCTTGCTCACCCCTCCTCCACAGCAACAACTGGTCATCTGTACCGACACCCTCGTTGCTGGACGTCATTTTCCTTTAGACACCGATCCTCATGCGATTGGCTGGAAATCTGTCGCTGTCAATCTTTCTGATATTGCAGCCATGGGCGCGACCCCGCATAGCATTTTACTTGCCTTGAGCCTACCCCAAATTGATCATGACTGGCTAAAAGCTTTTAGTCAGGGTCTGTATGATTGCTGCGATCAATTTGGTGTGAGCTTAATCGGTGGTGATACCACCCAAAGCCCTCATTTGACCTTATCTGTGACTGCCCTGGGTTGGGTAGATACAGGACAAGCTGTGCCACGTTCAGGTGCCAAGCCTGGTGATCTGATTTGTGTATCCGGTACAGTGGGCGATGCCGCTTTTGCTTTAAATCATCTCGGTCATCCATTACAGAAACGTTTGGATTATCCAACCCCACGCTGTCAGTTGGGTACTGCCTTAAAAGGCCTAGCCAACAGTATGATTGATGTCTCGGATGGCCTCGCACAGGATCTGGGACATATTCTCAAAGCTTCTCAGGTAGGAGCGACTTTAGGACTTGAAAAGTTACCGATCAGTCCTGCCCTGCAGGCATTAAATGATGAACAGCGTTGGCAATACGCACTCGCGGGTGGTGATGACTACGAGTTATGCTTTACAATAAGCCCGCAAAATTATGAAAAATTATTGCAAAAACATCTGGATGTTTCGATTAGTATAATTGGCTCCATTCAGCAGCAACACGGTTTAACTTTTGAAAAAGATGGCGTAGATCATTCACTTCAATTTAACGGATATCAACATTTTGCATAAACCTGCGATCAATTTTAAAAGCATGTCATGGACCAACCGGCTCATTGTCTTTAGTGGGGTAGGATTTGGTTCTGGTCTGACACCTAAAGCGCCCGGAACTTTTGGTTCAGCTTTTGCACTCTTATTTGTACCCATCTGGCTCTACTTAGGTTTTCTAAACAGTCTTTTTGCCATTGTCATCATGTCCCTGATTGGCATATATATCTGTGGCCAAACTGCCAAGGTCATGGGTGTACATGATGATGGACGCATTGTCTGGGATGAGTTTGCAGGACAATCCATCACCTTTTTGCCACTGATCTATTTAGGTCAGATGAACTGGTTATGGCTACTCATTGGCTTTGCCCTGTTCCGATTATTTGATGTCTGGAAACCTTGGCCGATTCGAGTCATTGACCGTCAGGTTAGGGGTGGTTTTGGCATTATGCTGGATGACATTATCGCTGGCCTCTGGGCAGCACTTTGTATTTGGATTTATTTTTACTTCACGATGGCTTAAGCCATATCTAGGATTAGAACATGTCTACGACTGTGATTATTCTTGCTGCAGGTAAAGGAACCCGTATGCGTTCCAACTTACCGAAAGTATTACAACCGCTTGCAGGACGACCTTTACTCGGCCATGTGGTCGACACAGCAAAAAAACTCAATGCAGACAATATTATTACCATTTATGGTCATGGCGGTGAGCAGGTTCAGTCCGCATTTGCAGACCAGGATATCCAGTGGGTAGAACAGGCTGAACAGCTTGGTACCGGTCATGCCGTACAAATGACACTACCTGTTTTGCCTAAAGATGGTATTTCACTAATCCTGTCTGGTGATGTCCCTTGTATTAGCCAACAGACGCTTCAGAATCTGCTCGATGCTACTCAAGAGCAAGGCATTGGCCTGGTGACCTTGACCCTTTCAGATGCCAGTGGTTATGGTCGTATTGTGCGTAAAGATGGTCAGATTCAAGCCATTGTTGAACATAAAGATGCTTCTGAAGAACAGCGCCAAATTAAAGAAATTAATACCGGTATTTATGCGGTCAGCAATGCCAAATTACATGAATGGCTACCACGTTTAAGCAATGACAATGCCCAAGGTGAATATTACCTGACCGATATCGTGGCAATGGCACTAGCAGATGGTATGAGTGTTGCATCTGTAGAACCTGCGTTGGCTTTTGAAGTGGAAGGCGTCAATGACCGTGTGCAACTGGCTGCTTTAGAGCGTCAGTTCCAGGCTTATCAAGCTAAACAGCTGATGCAGCAAGGTGTACATCTGATTGACCCAAGCCGTTTTGACTTACGTGGTCAACTCACTGTTGGCAAAGATGTGCTTATCGATATTAATGTCATTATCGAAGGTGATTGCGAACTCGGTGATAATGTTGAAATCGGTGCAGGCTGCGTGATTAAAAATACCAAGATTGCTGCGGGTACTAAAGTTCAGCCATATAGCATCTTTGATCATGCAATCGTGGGTGAAGAAGCACAGATTGGTCCATTTGCACGCTTGCGCCCAGGGGCAAAACTGGCAGCGGAAGTCCATATTGGCAACTTTGTTGAAGTGAAAAATTCTAGTATTGGTCTAGGTTCTAAGGCGAATCATTTCACTTACTTAGGTGATGCTGAAGTCGGTAGCGGTTCCAATATTGGTGCAGGGACGATTACCTGCAATTATGACGGTGCCAACAAATTTAAGACCATCATTGGGAATCATGCTTTTATTGGTTCTAACAGCTCTCTGGTTGCACCGGTCCAGATCGGTAATGGTGCGACAGTGGGAGCGGGTTCAACGATTACCCGTGATGTGGCAGAGAACAGTTTAGCGGTAGAACGTTCCAAGCAATTTGCCAAAGAAAACTATCAGCGTCCGCAAAAAATCAAGAAATAAGAGGAAGTTAGTATGTGTGGTATCGTCGGTGGCATCGCGGAACGTAATATCAGCAATATCTTAATTGAAGGCCTAAAACGTCTTGAATACCGTGGCTATGACTCTGCGGGTCTGGCCTTAATCAATAATAGCCAGGTGCTCCGTGAACGTCGTGTGGGTAAAGTCGCCAACCTTGAACAAGCTGTGAATGAATCACAGATTAATGGTTCATTAGGCATCGCTCATACACGCTGGGCAACTCATGGTAAACCGACTGAAAACAATGCTCATCCCCATATTTCGGGTAATGTTGCTGTGGTTCATAACGGTATCATTGAAAATTACCAGGAGCTGAAAGATGATCTTGAAGCTTTAGGCTATGTATTCACTTCACAAACTGATACTGAAGTGGTTGCCCATCTGGTCAATGATGCACTGAAATCTACCCCTAGCCTGCTTGAAGCTGTTCGTCAGGTCGTACCACAGCTGAAAGGCGCTTATGCGCTCGGGATCGTACATACAGATCATCCAGATGAATTGATTACTGTTCGTGAAGGTTCACCATTGGTGATTGGTGTCGGGATTGGTGAAAACTTTATCAGTTCTGACCAGTTGGCTTTATTACCAATCACGAATCGCTTCATCTATCTTGAAGAAGGCGATATTGCACGTCTAACTCGCACTACCATTGAAGTATTTGTGGATGGTCAACTGGTAGATCGCCCAGTCAAAGAGCTGGATGCCACCGTGAGCAATGCTTCTAAGGGTGAATATAAGCACTATATGCTCAAAGAAATCTATGAGCAGCCTGAAGCGATCAAGCAGACCATTTCACAAGCCCTAAATGGCAATACACTGCGTGAAGATTTTCTGGTAAATGCAGAACAGGATTTTTCAACAATTCAGCAGATTCAAATCATTGCCTGTGGTACCAGTTACCATGCCGGTATGATTGCCAAATATTGGTTTGAACAGCTGATTGATCTGCCTTGTCAGGTCGAGATTGCCAGTGAATTCCGCTACCGTACGCCAGTGATTGTCAATAATACACTCTATGTGTGTATTTCTCAGTCAGGTGAAACAGCCGATACCTTAGCTGCTCTGCGTGATACCCAAAAACGTGCTACATCAAAAGGTGTAAATATTACGACGATGACGATTTGTAATGTTGCAACTTCTTCAATGGTACGTGAAACAGATTACAGCCTGCTGACTTTAGCGGGTCCTGAAATTGGTGTGGCTTCGACCAAAGCCTTTACCACCCAGCTCGCAGCTTTGATGTTACTGGTACTGAAAATCGGTACAGTGAAAAATGCCATTTCAGCTGAACAGATGACTGAGATCACGACTGGACTATGGCATATGCCTAAGGTACTGCTAGATACTTTAAGTCATGATGATGAAATTCTGCGTCTCTCTGAACTCTTTGTAGAGAAACAGCATTGTCTGTTCCTAGGCCGTGGTACACACTTCCCGATCGCACTGGAAGGTGCACTAAAGTTGAAAGAAATTTCTTATATTCATGCAGAAGGTTATGCGGCGGGTGAGCTGAAGCACGGTCCATTGGCACTGGTGGATAATGACATGCCAGTAGTAATTCTAGCACCGCAAGATGACATGCTGGATAAACTGAAATCCAATATGGAAGAAGTTCAGGCACGTGGTGGTGAATTATTTGTCTTCGCTGATGAAAATAGCGGCATTAAAGCCAAAGAGCGCCAGCATGTCGTGCATATTCCTGAAGTAAACGCTGTTTTAGCGCCAATTGTTTATTGTATTCCAGTACAGCTACTGTCTTACCATGTGGCAGTCCTGCGTGGTACTGATGTTGACCAGCCACGTAATCTGGCAAAATCAGTAACAGTTGAATAACTCATAAAATTAGCCTGTTATATTTGTGTTTTTGAGTAATAAAGTTAAATACTAGGTAATAAATAATCATACTTAGTAATAAAGTTTCATACGAATTTTCAAAATAAAGAAAATATATTCATTATTTTCAGTATTTTGTAATTTTGGTATGAAACTTTTTTTTATTTTGATAGAATTAAATTTAGACTAGCCCTGCCTATAGTATGATACTTTAATAAATACAATATAATTTTTGAACCAATAAAAACAAATACTTATGCACAACAAAGGATGAAACTTTATTACTCTCATATAATAATAAAATAAGATAATAAAAAATTTGAATTTAATGTTTGTATTTTTATAATTAAGTTTGTATCAAATGGGAACACATCATACGCTACTTGCTCAAAGAACAGTCAACCGAAGCAAAAAGGCATGCCATCAATTAAGCCAGATCATGATTTAGGCAAGGTAGATTGATGACAGCGAAGTTTTGAGCCGGTTTGTCATAGCGTGTGAATACCTTGCGTATTCTTATGCAAACCTACTACCTATTCTTATTCACCCCCCTCATTTTGGTTCATATTAAACCACTGATTTTCTATTCAAATATTTCAAAACAAAATATGCAAATTTGAATCTTAAACCACCACCTTAATCTGCTATAATTTGTACATCATACTGATGTACAAATTGGTGGAAAAATATGACTAACTTAGCAACAGAACGAATAAATGTTCGTTCAACTGTAGATGCAAAGAATGTAATTGAGCAAGCTGCGAATTTATTGGGTCTTAGTGTGAGTTCCTTTATGATCCAGTCCTCATTTGAACGAGCAAAAGAATTACTTAAATCTAATCACGAGTTAAAAGTAAATAATGCTGATCGTGATATGTTAATGAATTTGCTTGAAAATCCACGCCCTGCAAATGATGAGATGAAAAAATTAATGAGTTTATTGGATGAAAATTGAGGTTTTACAAGTCCATCATCAGAAAAAATCATTTAATTGTGGGCAAGATGATTTAAACAAGTTCATCAAACAATACGCATCTCAGCATCAGAAATCAGGAACAAGTAAAACCTATGTTGCTATTGATGATGATACACAGCAGGTGCGAGGATTTTATTGCCTATCAAGTACCTCTATTGGATTTGATGGGGTTGATGCGGTTCTCACTCAACGATTACCTCGTTATCCACTCCCTTGTGTAGTTATAGGTCGCTTTGCCGTTGATCAAACTGCCCAAGGGCGAGGAATAGGAAAAGTGCTTTTAGCACATGCGCTTAAACAAGTTTCAAAAGTTGCTCAAATTATTGGTGTAAATTTTATTGTAATACATGCCAAGGATCAAAAAGCGATGGAATTTTATCAGCGTTTTGGCTTTATTTCATTAACATCAAATCCATTAACATTAATATATCCAGTGAGTGAAATACCTAATTTTAATTAAATGGCCTACTAGCAACAGGAGTGACTAGTAGTAGATTACGAACAAGAATAGGTGACGGACTTATTCAGCAATTTGCAATTTATGAAGACTAATGAGGAAAAGTCAGTTTTTCTCAAGCTGATTGATAAAAAACTCTAGGAAAATTAATATTTTGGCTACCAAACAATTCAATAGTAGCTCATTTTATTCTAGAGTTTTCACTGGAATTTAAAATCATACTTTCAAAAGTAAAGAATGAAACTTTATTTTTTTAAATTTTTCACAATAAGATGAAACATTTTAAAATTAACCAGAATAAATATAATTAAATTATAAATATCAATAATTTGAAATAAAAAATATAAAACAAAATATAAATTTCTGGAAAAAAGTAATAAAGATACATACCATATTGAATAATAAACAACCTAATGATATGCTCAAAAATATACTAAAGCAGGTTAAAAAAATATGTTAACCAAAGAGCAACAACTAAAATGGATAAAAGAAGGACGTGGTCAAGGCTTTCTAAGTAAATACAAACCCTTCTTAACAGTTAAGGATAATAAATCCCTAAACAACCGCTCAAGTCGAGTATATGGCTATAAAACCGGTCGAACTCATCACTTGTTTTCAGATTTAGAACTCGCTGTTTTTTTGATTTTAGATAGAAATATTTTTATCAAAGATATTCGAGAACAAATGCCACTGAATTTAAAAGAAACTGAGGATTTGGCGCGTACTTTTTCCCTTTATCATCCAATGAAAAATGGTATTGCACAAACACTAGTTTCTACATTTTTTATTGTCAGTGAAGCTACTAATGCTCCCCCTGTTTATGTCATCAGAGCTATTTCTCATACTGAATTAGAAAATTTAAATATTCTTGAAAGTCTCGAGTTAGAAAGACGCTATTGGCAAAAAGAAAATATCCCTTGGTATCTTGTTACAGAAAAAGATATCCCTCTGACGGTCGTTGATAATATTAAATGGTTATATCCTGCAAATTACTCAGAAAGTAAAAATCACACTCCAGATAAAATCAACTTCTATTATCAGCAATTTATAAGAAATTCTCATCTGAGTCTAATTGAACTATCAAAATATATTGATGTTCAATATTCATTAGAACCAGGAGAATCACTATTAGAAATCCGCGAGCTCATTGCTCAGAGGTACTTCGTATTTGATATCAACATTAGTTATAGAAAAATCACATGTGGCAATATAAAACTCAGTGAACAAGATTCATGGGAGGTCATCTGCAATGCTTCGAATCAATGATGTTTATGAGCTTGATGAGAAAAAGTATCGCATCCTCAAAGTATATACAGATCATATAATTTGGATAGAACTTGAAAATCAAAAAGCTTTACCTGAATTGTATACAAGATCTACACTCATCGAGGCAATTGAATCGGGCAACATAAAAATTACTACAGATCCTTTTGAAGACATGTCTTTGATGGTATTAGAAGAAAACTCTGTCTATCAAATCAAACGTGACAAGAATTTAGCTATTATAAAACCTATAATTGAACATGAAAAATTTTATGATTCAAACATACGTGCATCTTTGATTAATGAAATTGTAAATCAAAAGATTACCACTAAACAGACTATATATCGCTTACTTCGCCAGTATTGGCAAAGAGGAATGACCCCCAATGCCTTAATCCCTCAGTATTACAATTCTGGAGGAAAAGGTGTTAAAAAGGCTGTAAATAATAAAAAATTAGGTCGCCCTCGTATTATTTCTGAAGGGACAGGTGCTCTTATTGATGAAGATATTGAAAGACTATTTAGGAGAGTCATCAATCAGTACATGCTCAATGAAAACAAGCATACTCTACCCTACACATATCGTAAGTTTCTTAGTATATATCAAAGCCTATATCCCGACATTATTGAAACTGAAGCCCCATCAATCTGGCAATTAAAATACTTTTATGATCGTGAATATAGTCCTATTCTAAAAATAAAATCACGAACTAGTAAAATTGAATATTTAAAAGACAAAAGAGTTTTATATTCAACAGTTAATACACATGTTCTCGGACCAGGATCTCGTTACCAAGTAGATGCTACGATAGCTGACATCTATCTTGTTTCTGACTCAGATAGAGGCTGCATTATTGGACGTCCAACCATTTACTTTATGATGGATGAATTTAGCCGTATGGTTACTGGCATGTACGTGGGATTAGAAAATCCATCTTATGTTACGAGTATGCTAGTTCTTCGTATGGCGATGTCTGATAAGGTCGATTATTGTAAAAAATTTGATCATGAGATTACTTTTAATGATTGGCCATGTATTGGATTACCTGAGGCAATCTTGGCAGATAGAGCCGAATTACTTGGACATCAAATTGAGAATCTCGAAAAAAACTTTGCCATCCGAATAGAAAACACACCTGCCTATCGTGGTGATTTAAAGTCAATTGTAGAGCGCTATTTCCGCACTATCCAGGCTGAATTTAAACCTTATGCACCTGGTGTAGTCCAAGCAATCAAAGAAAAGAAACGTGGTGGTAAAGACTACCGACTAGATGCAACACTCACTGTTAAGGAATTTACCCAGATCATTTTAAATTCTGTTCTCATTTACAACAACACACATGAACTTTCTTCTTATGATCGCGACATTGATATGCCAACAGATTTACCCTGCATTCCTATTCATTTATGGAATTGGGGCATACAGAATCGAACAGGTAAGTTACGCTCAGCATCAGAAAAAGCGATTTATATTGCACTACTTCCCCGCACAGATGGCACCCTCTCTGAGCTAGGATTAAAGGTTTTCGGAGTCTTCTATAATTGTAAAGAACTCATTGAACGCGGCTTGCTACACAGGAAAAGTGCTTCAAGACAAAGGCCTAAACTTAAAGTTGCTTACGATCCAGCTAACGCTGAAAAAGTTTATATATTTCATTCTGAAGATCATTCAGATTATTGGGAAGCACAACTTTCAAATCGTTCTAGAGAATTTAGAGGTTGTAGTTTTTGGGAGGTATGGCAAGTTCAACTTGAGCAAAAAATAACACGATCTCGCTACAAAATAAATGCAAATCTTGCACGTGCTGATTTAGAACAACGCAATGAAGATATCATTGAAAAAGCGATTTCTTCAAGATCTTCTACTCAAAAAAGTAATGCTCAACGTCTTTCATCGATACGGAATAACCGTAATCAGGCAAGAACTGAAGAAAGAGAGGATTTAAAGAAATCTACCCAAATCCAAAGCTCACAAAATGCGAAGGTTAGAGACAATATTATTCCAATCTCAGGAATTAAAAAAGCAGAAGACGAAGAATCCACCTTACTTCTTCCAACCTATTACGAATCATTATTTGATGAAGATGATGATTAAAACGAGGTAAATAAAAATGAAAGTTAATGCAGTTTATCATCCAAGTTTTGGGCAGTATCAAGGAAATCCTCTTATAGAAGCATTACCACCTGTACGTGAATTTTCAGAGGTGAAAAATGCACTAAAAAGTACAATTACCATTAACCCATCAGAAAAACATGAATCAGGTGTAGTTAGAGGTCACCTAATTGCTCAATTGATGAATAATTTTTTTCAACCGATTGCACGGCATATTCAATTGGAACAAAAACTCTCCATTATACTTCGTGAAGGTTACGTAGGGCGTAATCTTGCAAATGGCTCTCTTAATTCACATCTACAGAATGGTTATGAGCGAATGATGACTGGTGATGTAAATGCCATTCGCTTTGAAGCAGCTAAGTCCACTGCACGAAGTATGTGTTTTATTGGCTGTTCAGGAAGTGGCAAAACTACTACATTAAATCGAATTCTCGCTACTTATCCTCAGGTCATTTTTCATGAAAAATATAATTTTACGCAAATTGTTTATTTAAAAATTGATTGCCCACATGATGGCTCTTTAAAAAGTTTGTGCCTACATTTTTTCAGAGCAATCGATCAAGCACTAGGGTCTGATTATGAAAGAAAATATGCATTAAAAAGACATGGTATTGAAACATTACTCAACTTAATGCGCCAGATTGCCAATTTACATGCAATTGGATTGCTTATTATTGATGAAATTCAGCATCTAAGTGTGAACAAGTCTGGAGGTGCAGATAAAATGCTGAATTTCTTTGTCACTTTGGTTAATGTGGTTGGCTTGCCAGTCGTGATGGTTGGCACACCAAAAGCTCGATTTATTTTTGAAGATGATTTGAGATCTGCTAGACGAGGGGTGGGATTAGGCTCAATTCTGTGGGAACAGATTAAAAATGAAGAAAACTTTATTCACCCACAGA
Organism: Acinetobacter sp. GFQ9D191M; assembly: GCF_011174875.1. NCBI lineage: Bacteria > Pseudomonadati > Pseudomonadota > Gammaproteobacteria > Moraxellales > Moraxellaceae > Acinetobacter > Acinetobacter sp. GFQ9D191M. Next base: position 13,116 of record NZ_JAALGV010000026.1, on the reverse strand, counting down.
CAAAAAAAATAATTAAATCAGAATGGGTCGGATTTACTGAAGCACTTTGGAAGTATCAGTGGCTCAAAAAAGCAGATCTTATGATAAGTGAAGAAATCAGGAACTGCTGGTATGATCTCAGCCAAGGCATTCCAGATATTGTGGTTAAATTATTTGTATTAGCCCAAATGAGAGCAATTGAATCAGGGCTGGAGCGTATCACGGTAAAATTACTGAAACAGACATATGAACAAGATTTAATCCCAATTCACCCAATGATTAAAGCGCTACGCTCAGGTGATGCCGAACAAATTTCACAATTTTCCGATCTGATTATTCCCGAAGTTGATAAAAAGCTACTCCTCTTACAAGCAAAACTAGAGCAAAAAAAAGAGTTCATGGAAGATATTGATATCTATGATGGACATCAAGAATCTATTCATTTACATCGCCTACTGATTGAGCTGGGATACGAATCAAATTTATTAGCACCTCTAGTTAAAAAAGTATTCCGAGAGAATCCTAAATTTGACATGAAATCAGTAATGCCGATTATCCTAAGCTGGCTGCATGAGCAAAATGAGGAGTTCTCTTCACCTTCTAGTGCAAATAAACCACAAGATACACAAAAGATAAGAAAACAGAGAATTCAATCCAAATTATGGCACTCTCTTGATAATGATGATTTACGTTTTCAGTTCAGTCAGAAAGAAAATAAACAAAGCTTTTATGAACATCTAAAAAACCAGACTGATTATGTCATCAATATGGAAACTTTAATAAAAGAGGCAGGATAAATATGCTAAATTTTCCGGTTCCTTATGCTAATGAGTTAATCTATAGTTCAGTTGCTAGAGCTGGAATACGATTAGCAATTAATAGCCCAAAACAACTTTTAGATGAGATTTTCCAAGATCGTGAAGTTGTAGCGACAATAGATTTGCCCGCAAATTTATCAAAAATTTTAAAGCTGTTACCTGAAACACAATTTGATGCAGAAAAACTAATTTATCAGCATACTCTTTTTCCTCTTTATGCCCCATTTGTTCCAGAAGAGCGAAGACAAGAATGCATGCAATGGATGCTGAATAAATCAAATGGTTCAGTACATTTAGCCCTAGGAATTAATGCATCTTACATAGCAACTCCCACCTATTTGCAATATTGCCCAGGATGTATAAATGAACAGCTTAAACAATATAAAGAATACTATTGGTCCAGACTTTGGCAAGTCCAAGGTGTTACTTGTTGTCAAAAACATGGTGAACTTATACAAACAAATATAGAGTTTAGGTCACCACACAAACATGAATTTATTGCAGCTGATGTTAAAAACTGCCCGATTGTCACTCAGTCAGCAGCCAAATTAGATGATCTGTTCATCTGTAAAAAAGTAGATGAGCTTTTACAGCTTTGTCCAAAACAATCTGCAAGTTTTGAGCAATGGGGTCTTTTTTATAAGAAACTTGCTCATCAAAATAATTGTGTCCGAGGAAACTCTCATATTTTATATGACTCCATTTATGAAAAAATTTCGACTCGCTGGTCTAAACAGTTTTTAAAGCAATATCATTTGGACAATTTCAGTTCTGAAAATAGTTGGCTATGTAGTATTTTCCGAAAACATCGTAAATGTTTTAGCTATCTTCAACATTTAATTGTAATTGAAGCTATGAATGCAGGTAGAGACTGGTCATTTAATGAGATCTTAGTAACTGTTAATTCTTTACAACCAGTCATTAAACCACAATCTATAAAATTACAATCCTCAGATATAACAGAATCTCAAAATACAATTATATTAGAAAAACGAAAAAAATGGCTTGAGGCAATCAATCAAGACAGCATCAATGCATCAAGAAAACAAAATAGTGCTCTATATGCATGGCTCTATCGCAATGATAAAGAATGGCTACTTGAAACAAACAGTCATTATCAGCAACCTCACATACCTACAGGAAATAAAATTGATTGGGGTACACGTGATCTTGAAACCGTTAAACTATTAATAAATATTAAACAACAACTTATAGAAAACTTGGATTTACCTAGAAAATCAAAAAACTGGTGGATCAAGCAACTTAGGAATCCAGCTACTATTGAAAAAAATTTAGATAATTTGCCATTAACTAAACAGTTTTTAGATCAATATAATGAGGATATTAGCTGCTTTCAGATTAGGCGACTAACCCGAGTATTACTGCAATCATATTCAGCAAATGAACAACTGTCACGCTGGATCATCTTACGAAAATCGGGTTTAAGTGAAGAAAGAATAACAACTGAAGCAAATAATTTTTTAACGAACGTTATTAAACTTATTCATTGGGAGAATTAATTTTGGTTATTAGGGGTTTTCCGTTAAACGCTAGAATTTCATATATTGGGGCAATTTTTAAGAATAAACAAGAGAGAGATTGGAATATTAATCTCGGATTAGAATATGAAAAACAAAGGTTTTTTAAACATACTCGATTTTCAAGCATGCACTTGGTCGCACAACGGAGATGCTTAAATTCCTCAGTTGAATTGAAAGATGAAAATCATTTAACACTAAAATTTAAAATTAGCGATCTCACAAAATGGCAGGTCAGCAATAATATTGCGACAAAACAATTTCAACTCACACAGAAATTAACTGACCTTGATCAAAAATTTAAAAATACAATTGTACATTTGCCACAATTGGAACTTGCTAGAGCATTATTTTTTCATAATGCTTATTTTGCGAGAAATGCACTTTCACAAAATTTTTTAAGTCTGGAATTTGACGTTCAAAGAGTTTCAGAAAACCATGTGCTGATTACAGAACTATCCTCGAGTAATTTTCCCCCATCTCAATATAATCATCCTGGCATGCGCAACTTACTCGCTTGGATTTTAATCAACCCTGAAATCAGAAGAAGCTATGAAAGTATTGCTACTCATTTTTTTAGTGAAAAAATACAAGGTACAAATAAAGAATGGTGGTATTTCAATTTTGATCCCCCTTCTTTAGCAAATGTAGAAATAACTGTTAAAGCCTATTATTCTAAAAAATTGAATCAAATTTATATCAATGAAATTGTAGAGATTAAAGGATTAGAATCGAACTTACCCAAGAAGATTGATTTTTCTAGTTCGCGATTTACTCAAAATAAAAATACATCGTCTACAGGGAAATCAGGTACTTACTCAACCCGACAAGAGTCCGAATCTCCAGAAATTGATGATAGTCAAGAGGCTAATAGTGATCGTAAAATCCTTACTTTGCCTAGCTATCCTGTATTACTCAGCTTTTCCGATCCAGTTCTCACCCGTAAAATTTATAATAAAAAAAGAGCCAAGAACACATCCTTGCCTTCGCTGGAAGAGGAAATCCAAGACTATGATGCTGTAGGGACTGATGAAGCGACTAGGGTTGGAACAATTGGTCGTGGTGAATTTGAGGGTTTAGAAGATGAGAGTAATAATTTAGATTTGCTTATGGATCGTTTTGAAGCCTTCAGATTCATGATAGAAAAGTTTATTGAGCAAAATAATATTAAGGCGACAACCTCAAAACTCTATAAACTTCCTAGATTGCAGCGATCTAAACTCCACATAACTTTGGATGGAAACAAGCGCTCTCTAATGATTTACAGGTTGGATAAACTATTCGATCACAATTTCATAATCTTTGAAATAGATGTCACAGATAATGTGAAAAAACTTTCAACCCTAGTCCTCTGCTTAAATGATATAAAAGAGTTTGATGAGACATCAATTGAAGCAATGATGAAAAAAATTATGCAGTGTTCACTAAGATGGCCGACTTTAAAATATTTTGCAGACTATGGTTTGGCAAAAACCTTACATCATCCTAAAAATCTAAATGAACTTAATGAATCAAGTCAGGAGTTCGAACGATGGGTTGAACGATTCGATAAAATAATTAAGGAATTACTTAAAAAAATTAGAAAAGAATGAGACAGTGTAGATAAGGATACTGAACCGTACCTACCGATTTGTCGAAGGTCAAATATTCCAGCATAATTTTGTCGGTGATATCACCTTCCTCTACAATGGCGTTACCGCTTCACGTTTAGACAAACGTTATGGTTTAGCCTCAGTGGGAATGTTTCTAAATTATCTTTGAATAAAAGACTTTAGCTCGCTTGAATCTATATCCTAAAACCTCTGTAATTTTTTATGGGGTTTTTTGTTTTTTAATCTTGCCACATTATCTCTATACTATTTCAATACTTTATACCTTCGACTCTTTTTTGCGAATTTTGAGAAATCACATGACACAACTGACTTGCTTTAAAGCCTATGATATTCGCGGCAAACTCAGCACCGAGCTGAATGAAGAGATTGCCTATAAAATTGGTCGTGCCTATGGACAGATCTACCAACCGAAAACTGTAGTGATTGGCTGTGATATACGCCTCAGCAGTGACGGCTTAAAACAAGCCACCATTCGTGGTTTAAATGATGCTGGAGTCAATGTGCTTGATCTTGGCATGACAGGGACTGAAGAAGTCTATTTTGGTGCCTTCCACCTCGATGTGCAGGGTGGTATTGAAGTGACGGCCAGTCATAACCCTATGGACTATAATGGCATGAAATTGGTACGTGAAAATGCACGTCCAATCAGTGCAGCTACTGGTCTTAAAGAGATTCAGGCTTTAGCTGAATCAGGTCAGTTTATTGAAGTTGCACAAAAAGGGCATACTGAAAAATACAATATTTTGCCTGAGTTTATTGATCACCTGATGACTTATATTGATCCGGCAAAAATCAGCCCGATGAAACTGGTGATGAATGCCGGCAATGGTGCTGCAGGTCATGTCGTTGATGCAATTGAACAGAAGTTTCAACAGCTGCAGATTCCAGTGAAATTCGTGAAAATTCACAATGAAGCCGATGGCAATTTCCCCAACGGAATCCCTAACCCGATTTTAATTGAAAACCGTGACAGCACCCGTAATGCAGTATTAGAACATCAAGCAGACATGGGTATTGCCTGGGATGGTGACTTTGACCGCTGTTTCTTATTCGATGAAAAAGGCCAGTTTATTGAAGGCTATTATATTGTCGGTCTTTTAGCTCAAGCCTTCTTACTGAAACAGGCTGGCGAGAAAATCGTGCATGATCCACGTTTAGTCTGGAATACCTTTGATATTGTTGAACAATTCAAAGGTGAAGCAATTCAATCCAAATCAGGCCATTCTTTCATTAAAGAAAAAATGCGTGAACATAATGCGGTTTATGGCGGTGAAATGAGTGCCCATCACTATTTCCGTGACTTTGCCTATTGTGATAGCGGTATGATTCCATGGTTACTGGCAATAGCGGTACTATCTGAAACAGGAAAATCATTATCCTCTCTAGTCGAAGAAATGATTGCCAAATTCCCATGTTCAGGTGAGATCAACTTTAAAGTTGCAGATACTCAAACCACGATTCAAAAACTCTTTGATCATTATGCCGATCAAAAACCTGCTATCGACCAGACGGATGGAGTGAGTCTGGATTTTGGTGCATGGCGTTTTAATGTCCGTGCATCGAATACTGAACCTTTACTGCGTTTGAATATTGAAAGCCGTCGTAATCGTAACCCGCGACCGATGCAAGACTATGTTGATGAGTTAACTCAGCTAATTCAAAGTTAATTAAAATATTCATTAACAACTTAGATTAGCATTTGAAGTGCAACACCATGTTGTTGCCATAATACCTGACTCGAACTTTTAAAGCCGAGTCTTTTTCTTGGGCGGTGATTAAGGCGGTGAGTGATTTCTGCAATATAACCATAGCCGTAACTTCCAGCACTTTTTTGAACCTCATTCAGAATAATGCTTTAAAACAGCTTATGCTGCAAAAGTGGGTGATTCATGCGGATGGGTGAGAATGATAAAAAACCGAAGAAAGGTTATGTCTGGGCCTATGCCACTACACAGTACAATCCAGTTCAGGCGGTGATCTATGACTTTCAGGATAGTCGTTCAGGCCAGCATGCTGCAGAGTTCTTGAAAGGCTGGCAGGGTTATCTAGTCTGTGATGATTACAGTGGTTATAAAGCACGCTTTAAATCAGGCCAGGTCATTGAGGTGGGCTGCATGGCCCATGCACGTCGTAAATTCCATGAACTGCATGTAACTGGGAAAAGTCAGGTCGCTGAACAGGCATTAGTGCTGATTCAGAAACTGTATGCCATAGAAGCTGAACTCAGGAAAAAGACCGAGGGTACAGCAGAACACCGCCGCGAATACCGATAACAACATAGTCAACTGGTGATGCAACAATTGTATGAATAGCTCAACCAACATTATTTGACGGTGCCATCGAGTTCTCCAACCGCCAAGGCAATCAATTACAGTCTGAAGCGTTGGCTAGCTTTAAGTCGATATCTCGATGATGGCAATAATGATGTATCCATACCGCCATATTTGGCACGCTATTTATAAAAGGTGGCATTACTCATACCATTGTTCACGACAAAGCGCAGTTACAGGTGTCTCTGACTATGCCTGTTTCAAGATGGACATGATGATCTGACTGTCAGTAAATTTAGATGTTTTCATGCAGAAGCTCCTACTTGTATAGAAAAAATTCTAATTTTAGATCCTATTATTTGTAGGGGGGATTACCAGGGCTGTCCTAAATATAAGTATTTAGTAGATAAGATCCACATAAAAACTATCTTTATAAACTCCAGCTGGAGTCAAGGCAGAAGGTTGCTCAGCCAGCTGTACCAATACAACAAATTTATTTAGGTTAGTTGCCGGTTGAGATATCGGCATATTCCAACGAGATGAGGTCGCCCCAGAAATATACATTTGTGTTCTTATTTTATGATTGCGCTCATTAACCAAATAACTGCTGCCATTAGTGCTGGTTAAGTTTTTAGAATTAAATTGAATAGCATAACTGCTATCACACCTTACAATAAATGAAGTCGCAGCTTGACTCAGATAAGAAGAATTCAATTTAAGTTCTGATGCTGTCGACCGTTCAATCTGACAACGTTGGGCATGACTTAGATTGGTCAATAATAGAGAGAACATAAGTATAATAAATTTAAGTTTCATTATTTTTCATCCTTTATTTACAGATAAGCGTAGATAGTCCGCTTTCTTCTTTTTGATTTTCTGTAACCATTAATTGTGCAAAGCAAGTTTTAGATTCAGTGCTGGTGATTTTAATATTGTAAGTATTTGGAATAAGCCCATATAATGTGACCGTACCATCAGACGAGATAGGATAAACCTCCCCACCATCATTATTGATATATAATTCTGAACCAGCTGTAAATTTATTATTATTACTATCCACAGGTAAAATCGTGACCTGTTTTGTATTATATATAGGAAAGTTAATAATATAGCCCCGCTGATCTAAAGCGGTAAGCCTCTTGGTTGCATAAGGAATTTTATCTTCAACAGGTAACTGATTCTGATCAAAACCAATATCATAATTTACATAAGGGATTATATCATGAACAAAGGTATAGCCTTTCTTATTCGTCTTGTCTACTACAGATAAAGACCTTAGAACATCGACATCCTGATAATCTCCTACACTAACAACAGAAAATGCATTATCAACCAACTTGGTAAAATTAAATTTATTATTCAGAAAAATAACCGCTCCACGATAATTTAGTTGTGATTCAGACTCATTATCTCCTTCTATATGATAAAAACCTAAATCCCCAACATCTGTTTTCAATCGCCCATTAAAATTATATAGTGTTTCATCATCCAGCCTATTTACACCTGTTTCATAGTCAAATCCAACCTGATTAGGATTACTTTTAACAAATTGTAATTTAGTTCTTTCCTCTGTTGAATGACTAAAATAAACTGCTTTATCATCATCAAAACTATAACTGAGTGATAAGACAACTCCAGAATCCCGATCATCACCGAATGAGCTAAAATAACTTAAACCTAGGCTCCCCTTCCTACCTAACCGACGATTAAACCCTAAATTTAAAGTTTTACGATCATTTTGAAAAAATAAAGGAATCTCATCTTCCACGCGTATTTCTTGCTGATGAAAACTCTGGGCAGCATAATTCAAATAAATATTATGTAGGAGAGGAATATTGCTCATTCCTCCATAAATTAAATACTCATACTTAGGATAAGTATAAAAGTTATCCAGATCATCACCTAAATATTTAAAATCTCTTTCTGTATATTTTGCACTTGCACCAAGTGAAACTCTTCCAAAATCCTTTGCAGCAGATAATCCATATGAATAATTAAACTTATTAAGTTCATCATGTGAAACTTGAACAACACTATCCAAAACCAAATAATGACTAATCGCTTGAGTCCATAGAAAGCCTAAATTTTGCAAGTCTTCGCTATAAGAAAAATTAGAACCAAGTGTTGTCCGATTAGATACCCCATAACGATAATAAAAGTTAGAGAAAAAATCACGATAGTCATCACTTTCTATATTATAGTTATAACGTAACTTTCCTAATGAAATATTATATTCACTGAGATTGGGTCTTAATAACTGACTTGTAACCAGAATAGGAAAACTTTGTACGCTTCTATTCCCTAGCACATCTTCAACGACAATTTGTGCATTCCCTGCCTGTTGAATTTGTGCACCAGTTTGAAGATTAAAATCACCAGGACTGACTCTTTGACTATATATACTTACCCCATTAATATACAAATCAACTGTAGAAGGAACACGTGCACTTCCCTGTAAGGTTGGAGTATTCCAATAAATAAAATTTGGTCGCTCAGTAAAATTAGTTCCCCAGTTTAAACCGGCAAAACGTAAAGAATTAATTAATGGATTATATACTGTAGTTGTATCTCCTAAAGTAAGCTGAGTCATACTTTTAGGAAATTCAAAGTCAACACTAGTACTGAGTCGAGTAAAATACTCATTCAAAGGATGATTATAATAAGCTATTGAGTTCTTAAATATCCAATAATCTTTAAAAATACCGAGCTCTGTAATGCCGTTATATACAGAATTTGTTTGTCTGTGTATTTTTGAATTTAAATAGGTAAAATCATAATTTACAAAACTTCCAAAGCTGGCTTTCTCTGGCATAGTCTGTAACTGAGAAATCTGTGTACTTGACTTAAATAGAGGAGTAGGTATCGTCAGATTAATTGTTTGCTCAGAGACATCAAAATTCGATTGAATATTCTGATCTGAAATAAGACAAAACTCATCCCGAGAAGCCATTTTTGATAATTTAGATATATCAATGTCTCGTTCCAACAACACACTACACTCTATATAAAAATTATTATCACTTTTTATTAAAATAATATCTATATTATGATGAAGCTCATTTATCCAGAGATTAGCAAAAAACTCTTCATCAGGATTCTGGTTAGCATTAGCATTACATAAGAATAAAATATTGACTAAAAAAATTATTTTTCTGTTTAACTGCATAATATAATCCTTGATTATAATTTTAATCCATAAGCTTTAACTCTACTTCATCATTTGACTTATCTGTTATTAATTTAACAAAATAATTCTGAGGATTATTTATTTTAACTCCTCCCAACTCATAGAAAATATTCTTATCTTCAAGTGCATATTTCATATTATTGCTAGTAAAAACTTCTTTCTTATTCGAGTCTAAAATTTGTAACTTTGAAAGGCTTTGTTGCACAAAGATTTGAAATGCAAAGCGCCCCTAATTGATCCAAATTTAAGGCGTAACTTGGGTAAGTGGGCGACCTAATTCCGTAAATCTGTTAAGGACTGCTACACGTGCATGGATCTCATTCACCTGACTAGGAAAGCTTCTTGCCATTAATTTATCGCCTAATAATTTGATGCAATGCATCTTGGTTTCCACCAAACTGCGGCGATGATAGCCTGACCATTTTTTCCATAATGTCCTGCCTAAATGTTTAACTGTTCGAAGTAATTCATTTCGCTCTAGCGAGCTACTCTTTGTATCTTTCCATGGTTTCGCATTTTTTCTAGGTGGAATCACCGCATGCGCTTGCCGATCTGCAATGACCTGACGGCATTGCTTGGTGTCATAAGCTCCATCGGTATAAACAGAGTCAATCTGCTCATCTTGTGGAATCTGATTAAGTAAATCACCAAGCACCTGTGAATCACTGACATTATTGGTTGTGAGCTGAATAGCGCGTATTTGTAGGGTTTTGGCATCTATACCAATATGTAGTTTACGCCATTGGCGACGATATTCAGCTCCATGTTTCTTGCGTTTCCATTCGCCCTCACCTAGAAACTTCATGCCTGTAGAGTCTACGAGTAGATGCAGCCCATCGCTACTTTTTTGGTAGCTGATTGCAATATCAATATGCTTTTGTCTTCTACAAAGCGTACTGTAATCTGGTGCGGTCCAATTTAATCCGCAAAGTTTAATCAGACTTTGCACAAAGCCAGTGACCATACGTAAAGACAAACGGAATAGAGATTTAATCATTAAGCAGCATTGGATAGCTGCGTCGGAGTAGGTTTGATTTCGCCCTTGTTTGCCTTTTGATGGAGCATACCATTGCGTAGCAGGATCAAACCAAATGGCAATATTTCCGCGACTCATGAGTGCTCGGTTATATGCGGGCCAATTGGTTGTGCGGTAGATTTTGTGTGTAGGCTTCTTCATTTGAAAATTATATCGCTGAAAAAGCCTTTACAGATAGGTTTGTGCAACAAAGCCACTTTGAAATTTGAACATGAGATTTTGCTTTATTTTTAACTACAAGCTTATCATTTTCAATATTAAAATTTAATTTTAGGTTATCTTGCTTTCCAATAAATAATGGCAGGTTAAAATTCATCAAAAAAGTAATAGATGATTCTTTTACAGGCTGAGGTAATTCCTCAATTATAATACGCCAGGCACCCTCTTCCCTACCATCTAATACAGATGCTATTGGACGATTAAACCCAACACGTATAACTTGTTTTCCATTAGGTTTCAAAATAAAATTTCTTGGATTAATAATAAGAGTGTTATCCTTCTCCAACACGTCTTCACCTTTATTATTTTGATCCCATTTAAATGCTTTTATTTCAAATATCTTTTTTTCTTCTTCATTTATAGATTCTAAAGTAAGTGTTGTTGTTTTTTGTTTTGTATCATTAAGTATATACATTTGTACTGGATCAATTGCCACATCAGCCTTTACCCCAGTCATAGAAAAAAAAGATATAATAAATAATTTAGCTATTTTTCTCATATTATAATTTTCCACTTAAAAATATAATAAGGCAACCTAACCCAACATAAATGTTAGGTTAGGTTGATTAAATAAATTAGTAGTAAGCTTTGATTAGATAGCGATCGGTATAATTACCTGCTAACTGTGTAGCATCAACTGCAGCATTAGTAACTGCAAGTGTATAATTATCAACTGCTTGACCGTTATGATTTGAATTACCAAACGGAACAGCGCCTGCACCTTGTTTAGTTGTCACAATTGTTGTAGAAATTGTTTCAGATGCATCTGTTTCATGTCTAACAAATGTATTATTACTGGCGCCAGCATTTGCAGTTTGCAAATTCAGAACATAAGGGGTGTTTGTTGTAATTGAATAATTTGTACTTTGAGTTCCACCGGCAGCAGATAATAGTATTGCATTTCCACCAGTTAAAATACATTTCTTGTTAATTTTAAGTGAAATTGGAATTTCTTTTTCACAGCCTAAAGTATTACATTTACTCCAGTCAATTGGTGGTTTAGGATTATGACCTGGGCGTCCTGCAGTTTCCGCATCTGCTGCATAAACAACTGTTGAGCCAAAACCAAAGCTTAGTGCTAATGCTGCTAATACTGCTTGAGTCATTTTATTCATGATTTTCTCCATTCCTTAAAAAAAGAATATATTTATTTTTTTGAGTAACACTGGCATAAAAACTCTTTCTCATGATGAGTAAGGTTATGCAGCGTGTAGTTATCTTATTATCATTGATTAAAAAACATACACATACTTTATTATTCACAATATATTTTTCCATTTACCCCAATTATTATTTTTTGTATGCCATTATTTTATATTAAATTATTTAAAAATAAGAATTGTTACATATAATTCTTACAAAACTCCCTCTAAGGCTAAAAAAGAACTTAGAAAATAGAAGCTAATCAGTTATAACTTAACCATATGATTTTTATATTTTTTAGATAATTACAATCTCAAACCATTAATAATTTTTACAAATAATTACAATTTACTCGCAGATAGGTGAAAATAGTGTGATTCTGTTGTGTTTTTTTTGTTATTTTTCATACATCATCGCATTTACCAAAAATCTCATTACTATAGTTACTACCAATCTGACTTGACTGTGTTGCAAAATCCTAGCACTGAAGGCTTCTTCAGCAATATAATTCTCTAATGAAACAAGCCTACACCCAAAATCTACCGTACAACCAATTAATCCACCGGTAATCCCACCTACAATAAAATGGGAGCACAATATTGCTCCCATTCTTATTCAGTAAGCGTCCGCTGAACCCCATGCCTATTTTTTAATTTGAGTTGGATTTCCAGCGATGTGGCAGTAATTCTTCTATTTGGGTCGCTTTATGCGTCGGCAGCCTTTTCAGCACATCACTTAAATAGGCATACGGATCCAGTCCATTCAGCTTTGCTGACTGGATTAAAGTCATGATATTGGCAGCTCGTTGGCCGCTGCGCAGCGAGCCAGCAAACAGCCAGTTCTTACGTCCCAACGCCCAGGGACGCATCTGATTTTCAATCCAGTTATTATCTATAGGCAAATTACCATCATCCAGATAGCGGCAGAGTGCCTGCCAACGTTTTAGGCTGTAATTGATCGCCTTGGCAGTTGGAGAACTCGATGGCACCGTCAGATAATGTTGGTTGAGCCATTCATACAGTTGTTGCATCACCGGTTGACTATGCTTTTGCCGATATTCGCGGCGATGTTCTGCTGTACCATCGGTCTTTTTCCTGAGTTCTGCTTCTATGGCATACAGTTTCTGAATCAGCACTAATGCCTGTTCAGCGATCTGACTTTTCCCGGTCACATGCAGTTCATGAAATTTACGACGTGCATGTGCCATGCAGCCCACCTCAATGACATCGCCTGATTTAAAGCGTGCTTTATAACCACTGTAATCATCACAGACCAGATGGCCCTGCCAGCCATTCAAGAACTCTGCAGCATGC
>NZ_JAALGV010000025.1:0-32897 GCF_011174875.1 Acinetobacter sp. GFQ9D191M | reverse complement strand
TTTACTACTTCGCTATTTTTTAAGCTAAAAGTGTCAACACGCCCTAATAACTTAAAATAAAAATGAAGATAAAACAAAGCAGCTTATATCAAATAATGTGCCATTTCTTACTGGAAAAAAATGCTTTAATTTATGAATATTTTAATATCAAGCTAATATTAAACTGCTCGAATGGGATGACTGCTAGATGATTTTTATCATTATTAGCAGCTTTATTCTTCTCAGCTGTATTTTGGTTTTGATGCAATTCTATGAGCTTAGGCAGTATATACAGAACTCTTTAATTGCATGGCTGCCACAAACTAAAAAACAGTTCATCACAATTAAGCAATTTATACATCAATTTAAACTGGCTGGATCTCCAGACTATCTACAATCACATTGGTATTTACAACAATGGTGGATCTTGATTGCAGGATCTATATTATTTATCAGTATCCTGATGTTTTCTTTGACTCGGCCTGTTTCTGCCAGTATGTCTGAGGCACGTTATTTACAAAAAGTCGACCCGCAAATATATGCACTTTTGGAAGGTCAAATTTTGACTCCACCTGAAGAAGTCGATGAAGCTCTCATTCTTGAAGCTTTGCAGGAAGACCAATATGTCCATCAACCGGTAATTTCAGCGCAACGATTTAATTCTAATATTCAGGATATACATTTAAACCACTATCAAGATCTGAATCAAGCTGATCGCAAATGGCACAAGATGAATCCGCGTTTTAAGCAGCGTTTATTGATGGTATTTAAAATCATGCAGGAACAGTATGGCTATGAACTGATATTGCTTGAAGGGTATCGGAGCCCAGAAAGACAGAACTCACTGGCGACCAATAGTAATATTACCCGAGCCAAAGGCTTTCAAAGTTATCATCAGTTTGGTTTGGCTGCAGATATTGCTTTTAAGCGTCATGGCAAAGTAGTAATTAGTGAGCGTGATCCATGGGCTATGCGTGGTTACCAGTTATATGGACAGATCGCAGAGTCAGTTGGACTCACTTGGGGAGGGCGTTGGAAGTCCATTCAGGATTATGGACATACGGAATATCGTATGCCTGGTCTGAAGAAAACTCCTGAAATGGCTTATCAATTAATAAATGAAAGTCAGTTGCAAACTCATGCAATAACATCCCAGCCATAAAGAATGAGCAGAAGATACATCTGCTCATCAATAAAATTTATTTTTCATCAATAAAATTCTGCATATGCTTCAAAACATCCGCCGTCTTTTCACCATGTAGCCAGTGCCCTGCATTTTCAATCACTTCAACCTGTGCGTGAATAAACTGCTGATTGATGGCTTCAAAATGTTCAGGTTTAGAGATATATGATGAATTTCCACCTCTTAAGAATAATGCTGGAAGTTCATTTTTTTCTATCTTCTCCCATGTAGTAATATCTTCATAATGATTATAAAGTGCTTGCACATTAAACAACCACTGCCCTTTATTGAATGATTTTAAAAGAAATTGGATGACCATTTCTTCTTGAATATATTCACGCATAATTTTTGCTGCTTCATTTCGTGAAGCGACTTGCGCCTGTTGGACTGCAAACAAGGCTTTAAATATTTCAGAATGATGATTTTCTTGATATTGAATTGGCGTGATATCTAATACAACCAGTTTTTCAATCAGATCAGACGCCAGGTCTGCCAGCTTCATGGCAATTTTTCCGCCCATTGAATGCCCGACTGCAATAAATTTTTTAATATTTAAACTGGCTAAAGTTTCTAAAATATCTTCGGCCATGATTTGATAATTCACTTCATCAGAATGGCCAGATAAACCATGATTTCTGACATCAATTTGAATCGTAGTTGCCTGCTCTGAAAAATGTCGGGCTAACATACCTAAATTACTTAAACTACCAAATAAACCGTGAATAAATACCATTGGGGCTAAAGTTGATGTTTCATGGGTTTGTATTTGATAATTCAGGATCATTTGAGAATTCCGTGATTTCCTATGTTAGGTGTTAATAGTGGAGTTATATTGGAAGTTAATCAATTGCCAATGACATAATTTAAAATTTTGCTTAGGCTATTTTGATAGAAGTAAAATCTGCTTAGGCTAAATTGCAATATCTGCTCATAATTGAGTGTCACACTAGATCATTAATAGATCTCTTTCATAAATCAAAAAACGATCTTCTTTTTGGTTAATATTTGCACTCCAGATTTCTTGGCATTCATGCATAATCTGCGGATGAAATACATCGATTCAAACAAGCTTTCTGATCCTCAGTTCAAGCGATACACAGGCATCTCATGGTCAACCTTTGATTTAATGGTTGAGCAATTGAAGAAACATGTCCCTGCCAAAGGCAGACCGCCCAAGTTAAGCCTGGAAGACCAGGTTCTGCTCTGTCTAAGCTATTGGCGGGAATACCGAACCTTATTTCACGTTGCGACGAGTTACGGGGTTTCAGAGCCCACAGCCTCAAGAATTGTCCGTCATGTTGAAGACTGCCTGATTCGGTCCAATCTGTTTAATTTACCCAAAGATTTACCCGAGGGCGAAGGCATCGACTGGAATGTTGTGATCGTGGATGCCACGGAAATTCCAATCCAAAGGCCTAAAAAAACAGAAGAAAAGCTATAGCGGCAAGAAAAAGACCCACACTTTCAAAGTACAGGCCATCATTCATTATCAAACTCAAAAAATCCTGAGTTTATGTACGAGTCGTGGTGCCGTACATGATTTCGAACTCTTCAAACGTAACTTGAATCAGATTCCTGCAGGTACATTTATCCTTGCGGATAAGGGTTATCAGGGAATTTATACAGTGTATCCAAATAGCTTGTTGCCATTAAAAGCAAAGAAGCGCTGTAAACTGGATTCCGAACTAAAAATCTATAATCAGGAAATCAATAAAAGAAGAATTGGAATTGAGCATGTATTTGGCAGTTTGAAAACCTTCAAAATTCTTGCTGAGCGATATCGCAATCGAGGCAAAAGACTAGCATTAAGATTCAATCTAATTGCTGGAATTTATAACTTGGAGCTGAGTGAAAAATGACTTATGAAAGAAATCTAATAAAAAAAATATTTTAAAATTTTTAGGAAATATACGAGTTTTAGAGGTTTATTTGGTATTAAGTTTTAGTTATGGGATATGGATTTTGCGAGAATAAATATAAAGTAGAAAATTGCTTAGGCTATTTTAGCGTGCAATGATTTTACCGCCCTTCGTTTGAGTAAAAAAGAAACATATAAATATTTAATATTTCTTAATAAATTTCAAAAGTAGCTGATATTTACCCGGTAAAATTTGTATATAAATAGATTTTTATAAAGTTTGTTTAATGAGTAATTTAAAAAGCACTGAAATCCTTATGCTACGTATCAGAGTATTTATGCATTTTATAAGCAAGCTGAGAGTCGAAAAAACGAGCTAATTTTTTGGCCCTACCCTTTTGATTCATATACCTTCATTCAGGCCAACATCCCTAAATAAGATATGAATATTTAATTTCATTAGCTTCTATATGCTTCATATCTGATAGTTTAAAGTAGTGTATAAAATGTATTCTAAGGCTATCTTATGAACAATTTAGTTAAAAAAAGCATTGAATTCTTAGTGGAACAAGACGTTGTTGAATCAGCAGAATGTGTAATAGCAGAAGCGGGTTTAACTCCAGCAGAATTGATCACGATAGTTTATGGTGAAATTGTTCGAACAAGTCAAATACCTATTACTCCTCAAGTAGGAACTAAGGATTTCAATATAGCTCGATTAACAGCAGCGAGTTACTCTATTCCAACTGTCAAAGTTTCCATTCCAGAACAGAAGGATGCATTTTTAAATGATGATGGTGGCTATTAAAACTCAAGACAATGCTCTTGCTTTTATAGCTTAATTACACTTCCCTACTCTTACAAAATACTGCGGTGGTCATACCTGAATTATTCATGCTCTGTGCTTGTCGATCCAGAAAGCTTTTAGCAATCATCGCCATTGTGGACGCCATATTGAGTTCATGATTTTCTTCAGAAACTTTTTGAATCTCTTCATAAGCCGTTAAACGCTGGCAGAATGCCTGACGTTGACTTTGTGCATCAGCATTCTGATCTGGATCATCTAAAATATGTTTGGTTTCATTGACTATTTTTGTTTGCATAGCAATAAACTGATCATAATCCGCTTGTGAAAGCTTTTCGGCAAAAGCCATATTGTTCAATTGCATGCAAATAAAGAAAGTACATATTAAAGATGAGGATTTGATCATTTCGAAGGTCTTCTTTTAGTTTTCTTCTTTCCAGACATCTTCATAATCATCTGCATCAATCATGAAGCGGTAGCCCTGCTCTAAAGCCAGATAAGGTAAAACTTCAGGGGCGATATCCTGTAACTCACGCACAGTCATGGTTTCAAAAGCATCTTCATTTGAAGCCAGTTCACCACCATAAATATACCAGCTAATATTTTCTTCTGTCTCAGGCTTTCTACGGATTCCGACAATTGGATCCTGCTTCAGGGTATGTACAGCCACTGCAACGACATCATCACCACTTACTTCTACATAAGCAGAACCGACCTCTTCACACAGCAATTTCTGCTCTGCAATCAGTTCCTGTAATGGTGATAACTTCTGCGTGTTTTTCGACATTCGGTTTGACTCATTAAATTCTTTAAATACCGCTTTAGTTTAGCCTAGTTTTAAAAAATCTAATGCGTATTTTTATAAACAACCTGAAGATCTGTCCTTAAAAATGATTAAAGACAGATCGGAAATTAAGCTTATTGGAAAACTTTGAAGCGTTGATCATCTTCCAGATAATCTTTCGCACGCGCTTCACCTTCAACTGAACCAAATACCAGTTGAGCACGAAGTTTCCAGTTTTCTGGAATACCCCATTCTGCATGAACCTGCTCATCTACAATCGGATTATAGTGTTGTAAAGATGCACCCAGGCCTTCAGTATGCAACGCTGTCCAGGTAGAGAACTGAGCAATAGCAGTTGAATGTTCTGCCCAGATTGGGAAATTCTCGGCATAAGATGGGAATTGCTCTTGCAAGCCTTTTACTACATTTTGATCTTCAAAGAATAAAACTGTACCCGTACCTGCAGCAAAGGTTGCCATTTTTGCAGTCGTTTTTGCAGCACTTTCTTCATCTTTGGCATAGCTTTTTAATTTATCAGCGACAAAGCCCCAGAATTTTTCATGTTCGCCATTGAATAAAATAACGGCGCGAGATGATTGTGAGTTAAAAGATGACGGACTTTGCTTGATCGCATTTTGAATCAAATCAGTTAAATATTCAGGAGACTGCTCTACATTTTTACCAATGGCATAAATAGTACGGCGTTTTGTAATTAAATCTAAAAACTGATTCGACATTCGGTTAAATCCTTGGATATATCTTCGGGAAAACTGGAACCTTCACTTATTTTTATGAAGGAAATCTAATGAATAAGAATTCTGTGATTCATTTACTCATTAGTACTGATAGCTTAAAAAAATATGACTGGAATAGCTATATTATTAAAGTAATATCTTTATATATTCTTTTGATAAAGAATAGTTTTTTAATTTATTTTTTATCAAACGATAAAATAAATGCCCTTTTCTGATCCAATTTCTGTTTTAAAATAAGTCACCATGTTCAATGATGTAGCAGAAAGCTGTTTTGATGATAAATATAGAAATTTACTTAGGCTATTTACTGTTATAAGGGAAATGTCAATCCTTAGAAATCGCTATAAAAAAATCATCCCCCAATTTGGAGGATGAAATTGAATGAATCAGCTTAAATTTTCTTAGAATTTAGCATTAAGCACTTGAGCAGAGACTTTATTTTTCCAAAGATCACGTAAGGTTGGTAAATAGAATTTTTCACCTAGTTCTACCAGTTCAGCATCAATCAAGCCATGCACATCATGCATAAATAGATAATCCAGATCCACACTAGAAAGCTTAAGATGTTTCTTCTGATATTCTCTGCGTTTTTGCTGCGCCTCTTTCACCAACTGATCTGCAAATGTCTTATCTTTATACTGGGTGATCGCATTTAAACGCAATTCAATAATGCCCCACCCTGTTAATAACATCTGAAATGTCTCAAAGTCCTGAGTGGTTGATTCCCAGGTCATTTCATCAAGATTTTCATTTTCCGGGAGAACAGGTAAAAGAAGTTCCATTACACTTGGAAAAATCTTTTTAAAATTCAGAATAAATTTAACAGGATGCTCACCTGGATAATCCTTGAATTGAACCTTTTTTTGAACATCTGTTAAATAAATATCAAGCATTAAATTTTCCTTAAACAACCTGCCATTTTATGGATGTTTATTCATAAGCCATAGAAACTCATGCTGAATAAACGAAAAAACAGCAGTAAAAACGAACTGCATTTTAGCAGCTATATACGCTTATTCAATGTTAATTCGGTATGAGAAGCCATGAGGATAGGCTTTAGCACTAAAAAAACTTCAATAGTTATCTCTAACCATCCTTCTAATACGATTTCACCCGTAATTTTAGATTCTTTCTTTTATTTGCTCATGAATCTATAAAATTAAGAACTTCTGATGAGGAGAATAAAAAAGCCCACTCATAGAGCAGGCTTAATAAATATTTATAATTTTGAGTTAATCTATCTCACCAGTTTTGCCGGTTCCCATACATTCGATACACTGTTTAGCTTCCACAACGTTATAGCCGGTACCGCTACAGCTGCTACACTTCTTTTTTGTATAATCTGGATATAAATCCTCATCTGGATAGGATTCGTCCAAATCAAAATCATCATCAAAGTCAGTCATCACCCTTACCTCATTTTTCTAGTTATCAGGGAATTTCTATTAGTAATCCTTCATTGCATATCTGTCAAAACATGAACGATAGATGGTTCATAGCATTTAATAAGCAAGCTTAATTGAATGAGAATTTTCCAGAAAAAACATGTGCAATTGATTTTATTAAAATTTGTATGAATAATCCTTAGATATTATAAAGCCCTCATTTAGAGGGCTTTATTATTTAACCATAATTAGAAGACTTATTTTACGTTTGGAGCCACCATATTTTCAGGGCGAACCACCTGATCGAACTGTTCTGCAGTTACCAATCCGAGTTCTACTGCGACCTGTTTTAAGGTTTTACCTTCTTTATAGGCAGTCTTGGCCACTTTAGCTGCATTCTCATAACCAATGACTGGATTCAATGCAGTGACCAGCATTAATGAATCATGCAGGAAGTGCTCAATCTTGTCACGGTTAGGCTCGATTCCGACTGCACAGTTATCGTTAAAGCTGTTACATGCATCGCCAAGCAGTTGAATAGACTGCAACAGGTTATAAGCAATCACTGGCATAAAGACATTCAGCTCAAAATTCCCTGATGCACCGGCCACATTAATTGTCGTGTCATTCCCTAAGACTTGGGCAACTACCATAGTCATGGCTTCACTTTGAGTCGGGTTCACCTTACCCGGCATAATACTTGAACCCGGTTCATTTTCAGGAATACGTAATTCACCAAAACCACAACGTGGTCCACTCGCCAACCAGCGAATATCATTGGCAATTTTATTCAGGCTAACGGCTAAAGTCTTTAAAGCACCTGAAGCAAAAACTGCTGCATCACGGCCGGCCAAAGCTTCAAATTTATTAGGAGCGGTGACAAAAGGTAAACCTGTTAATTCCGCTAGAGTATCCGCGGCTTTAACGGCGTAATCTGGATGGGCATTGAGGCCTGTACCGACGGCGGTTCCGCCTAATGGCAGTTCATATAACCCTTGCAAAGCCTGATACAGACGAATCAAGGCATGATCCAGTTGAGAGACATATCCACTGAATTCCTGACCTAATGTTAAAGGTGTGGCATCCTGAAGATGGGTACGACCAATTTTTACAATCTCGGCAAATTCCTGAGATTTAGCATGCAAGGTATCACGTAAACGTGTCACTGCCGGTATTAACAGTTCATTGATCTGTAAGCTAGCTGCCACATGAATCGCGGTCGGAAAAGAATCATTGGTCGATTGAGCGCGGTTGACATGGTCATTTGGATGCACAGGCTTTTGTGCGCCTAAAGGATTGCCCAGTTTCTGGTTAGCAATATTGGCAATCACTTCATTACAGTTCATGTTACTTTGCGTGCCTGAACCAGTTTGCCATACGACTAGCGGGAACTGGCTATCCCATTGACCGCTAATCACTTCATCCGCAGCACCGATGATATAGGTCGATAACTCATGAGGAATCTGGTTTAACTCGGCATTGGTGATTGCAGCTGCTTTCTTGACCAAGCCCATGGCACGAATCATAGCGCGCGGCAGATGCTCATTGCCAATCTTGAAGTTCTGTAGACTACGCTGAGTTTGTGCGCCCCAAAGTGCTTCACTCGGTACAGCGACTTCTCCAATCGTATCATGTTCAATACGTGTTTGCATGCTCAACCTCAATTGTTATTCCATGTTTTACTCATTTAGACAGCAGCTTCAATGCTGTACCCTATTCATTCATCTTAATGAGTTTGATTAATTTTGCAAATGATAATTATTATCAATAATTATCTTATAGGATTTTAAATCACTGCCCTCTTAACGTATTCTGATAGAACAACCATTCATCCTCTAACATTTTCCTTAAGGTATAGCGTGGCTGCCAATGTAACAACTGTTGGGCTTTATCCGTATTAGCACCCAGTTGATCCATTTCGGCATGTGGATATGGCAAAGCATCTACTATAGGAACAGCAGATTGGGTGACTTCTGCAACCTGATCCAGCAAAGTCTGCATTGAAATTAGCTCTCCAGCAATATTAAAGGCTTCGCAAGTCCATTGTTGCTGTTGAGAAAGCCAATGTAGTGATTTGAATACCGCATCACAGACATCCATCACATGTAGAAAACTACGTTCTACTGTATAGTCTTCGGTCTTGGCCTGACGGCGCAATTCCAGATATTCACGCTGCTTCGCACCCACCTGCATGGCCAGAGGCACAATATTCTTTGGTAAAGGTGGCACCCATTCACCTAAAATGCCATTTTCAAAAGCACCCGCGACATTGGAAAGACGTAACATCGCAATACGCCATTCATTATCCGTCTTGGCAGTATCCCGGATGATTTCTTCCACCATCTGCTGTGATTTAATATAAGGATTTGGATAAGTGTAATTGAAAGCCTGATCTTCTTTTAAATCCGTTCCGGAATGGCCATATACAGCCAATGAAGACAAATGCACCAGATTGCGTACTCCAGTACGCTGCATGGCACGCATCAAGCTCATGATACAGCTGACATTATCATTATAATATTCAAGTGGTTTTAAAACTGATTCTTCTAATGATTTAAAGCTGGCAGTATGAATGACAGCCTGTACTGAATTCTGTTCAAAAACTTTATTTAATGCTGGAGTGTTACGGATATCAATTTTGACAAAAGGCACATAGCGGCCGGAAATAAATTCAAGGCGTTCTAAGGTCTGTAGACTGGCATTGGCCAGATTATCGACCACAATGACCTCTAGTCCTTGTGCCATCAGACTTAAAGCAATATGTGAGCCTAAAAAGCCTAAACCACCCGTCACTAAAATCATTGTATACTACCTACTTTCTTTGTAGCCAAGATCATCATCCCGCGTTGATCAAGCCTGTAGTGAATTTCGATGAGCACCTTAATTCTTGTTACCTCCGCACCGACTTCTATTTATGCCTGGCATGCGCTTGGACTCGCCCAAGCTTTACAACATAAACAGGAAGCTTTCCGTGTATTTTTCTATCAAGATGGCGTGTCGGTCGCAAATGCATTGCAATGGGTGCCCGACGACCAGCGTCATCTCACACGTTCCTGGCAGGATCTGAAGATCCGCTTACCTGTTTGTGTCAGTGCAGCCTTAGCGCGTGGGATTACAGATCAGGAAAATGCTCAACGTCACAATATTCAGCAACATAATCTTGCTGATGGTTTTGAATTGGTCGGTCTAGGCGAGCTTGCTGATGCTGTTCAGTCCTCACAACGTCTAATTCAATTCTAGATGCTTCATTTTTCAGGATGTGTTGCTTTTAAAAGGAATCTTGTGTGAAATCTGTACTTGTTATATTAACCCAAGCCAACCTAAACAGCTTGCAGGTGCATGAAAGCCTATCTGCTACAATGGTACTGGCGACCTTCAGCGCTGAAGTTAAAGTGCTATTACAAGGTGCTGCTTTGAGTCTTTTACGTTCTGAACTCCAGTTTGACCAGCTTAAACATGCCTTTAAACTGGCTTCAAATCTGGTGGATAGTTTCGAATTTTATGACCTGACCCCAATTCTGGTTGAACAGAAAAATCAGGACTCTCCTTTTGTAAAGCAAAGCGAACAGGAAATTGAATTAATTGAACTCAATTCAGAATTCGTTCAAAAATTTGATCACGTATTGTATTGGTAAGGACGAAGGATAAATAAATGTCAGATCAAACCCTTTACCTGATCCAGTCAGATTATGCAACGACGGCGCCAGTCCTTGATCAGTTAGCACAGCTCCATGCTTCAGATGATCAGGTGGTCCTGATGGGAGAATCTGTGCTGTATCTGGATCATGCTTTCGTACAGCAACTGCCGCAAGTTTATATCCTAAGAAATGATGCAGAAATTCTGATCTCACCTTTATCGGAAAATGTTGCTTTACTCGACTACTCCGAATTTGCAGATCTATGTCTGAAATTTAGTCGTTGCATCTCAATGAAATAATCCATGAGTCACATATGAATCTAGAACTGGACCAAGATGGTCATTTAGTCGATTACACCATCTGGAATGAAGACGTTGCCCAAGTACTGGCAGATACACTGGAACTTCAACTTACTCCTTGGCATTTTGAAGTGCTACAGGCAGTCCGTCAATTTTATCAGCAGTTTGGGCATTCTCCTGCAACCCGCCCGCTAATTAAGTTTTTGATGAAGACAGTCAGCCCGGAAATTAACAATGCCTTATTACAGGAAAAGTTTAATACAGGTCTGGTGGCACGCCATTTAAGCCGACTGGCTGGTATCCCGAAACCGGCGAACTGCTTATAAGTTTTAATCTAAAATATGAATGAAGAAAAAGCCCGTTTTAACGGGCTTTTTCTTATTAAGCTTATCTATGATCTGTATTCACGGCTAAATAAAACTTTTAACTAAGGAAGGTTAAAAACCATTCTGATCTAAAGCATTTAAAGCTTGATCAAGCTGTGAAGAGATTTCAGGCAAAACTTTCTGTAAAAATTCTATTTGAGCTCTCGCTTCTTCCGGAGCAACGACCTGAGCATTTACCAGATTCTGCTGCTGTACCAGCAAACGATCCAGCTGGCGTTCATCTGGCTTCTCGCCTTGACTTAAACCATTCATCATTTGGGTAAAATCCAGATAAAGCTGCTCTCTCTGTTGTAATAAGACCTGCTGTTCAGAATCCACTTCCGGGTGTCCAGCCGTTCTTGCCGGTACAGCTGTTTTAGGATTTAAATTCGAAGTAATCAGTGACTTTGCTGGAAAAGTCATCTGATCATCAGGTTTCAGTATATTGAACTCTGCCTTATAGATATCCTTATGAACCTGATAAGCAATCCCAACCAGAATACCGGTTAATAACATTCCCGCCAGCAGATATAAAGTAAGTGTTTTGTTCCTCATATATGCCACCTACAATGCTTAGAGCAACGTTCATAACACATTGCTCTTTTTAAGCCATTATTTGCTACGGTGTAGACCAGTCTGCTGGGGCATAACCGATCCGGACACGCTGTGGATGATTGCCTACAGGTACACTGGTCACTTTATTGCCTGTCGCGAAATCAATTACGGTCACCACATCCGTTTCACTTTCTGAAATGATACAGCTACGGCCATCCGGACTTCGGGTAGCCCAGTATGGTTTACCTGCAGGAATCAATTTTCCGGCAGTCAGACTCTGACGATCAACAATAGTGGCGTAATTATCCATCGTGCCCGCAACACAGAGCTTCTCACCGTCTGCACTGATCGACAGGCCATGATGGCGGGAATCATTCACCCATTTAGTACGATCTTTGGGAATGCTATCGCTACCTGGCAACTGCCCAATACGGGTCACTTTATTCTGGTTTAAGTCATACTCAATCAAACCATTAAAAAATGATACCTGAGCATAGAGTTTACTTTCATCCTTGCTAAAGACCATCGGCCGCACTGAATTAGATAAATCTTTTCGACCAAACGCATCCAATGCCGGTCTAAAGTCAATTTTCTTAAGCACCTGATGGGTATTGGCATCTGCAATGGTGATATAGCGTTTACCCTTGGTGAAATCCTGCCACTGCGCATCAAGAGAGGTTTCTACATTACCAATGGCCGAGTTCAGAATTTTTCTGCCATTATCAAAGTAGATATTTTCATGCGGTTTATCACCCGTCGCAAATCGACCAAGTTCCTTACCAGTATGAATATCCAGTACATGCACCACATTTCCGGAAGATGCGGAAACCGCGACACGCTGGCCATCTGGTGAAACTGCCATATGATCCGCGCGGAAGCCTTCAACTGGAGTACGCCAGTTAATTTTGCCTGTCTTGATGTTGATAGAGACCACATCGGCAAAACTTGGACGGGATGCGACCACTGACTGTCCATCTGGCGTGGAATACATATCGTCGACCAGCTGATCATTACCTTCACCCGCAGTAGCTTGAATATAGGTATAGGCAATCAGTTTAATGGGATTGAGGTGAATCTCTTTCAGACGCTCCTTACGATCAGGAATCATGTTGATCACACCAACCTTGCCAAAGTCACCTGAAGATCGAATCACTGTAACTGTTCCATCCCAGTTATTACCCACAAAGAAAACTTGCTGGGAATTGGGCGGTTGAGGCAAGGTAGACGAATCTGCCTGTGCAGTTGAAAAGACTGAGAGCATGGCCATCGCGGACAAGCTCATACAGAACCGTGATAATCGTTTTTTCTGGATTTCCATGCGGTATTCTCCATATTTTCTATTTTATTGTTTTTATCTTTGTTCAATCCACAGTCAGGCCGTGGATCTCAATCATCCACTATACAATGAAGAAAAAACTATGCTGAATTTTCCGACAGAATAGAAAGATAAGAATCCAGAAAAGTTGAAGCGTCCATTGATATGAACGCTTCTCAGTAAGATAGTTTTATTAAAAAATGCTTTGAACTTTAGACATCCAATACATCAACGAATTGAGCATCTAGAACCTTAGCTAGGTCCGCAGGTTTTAAACCAATATCCAGACCGCGTTTACCCCCACTGACATAGATTTTATTCAGCTGTTCTGCAGATGCATCAATGACAGTTTTTAAGCGTTTTTTCTGCCCAACCGGACTAATCCCACCGACAAGATAACCGGTTAGACGTTCTGCCTGTTTGGGATCAGCCATTTGTAGCTTTTTACAACCAAAGGCTGATGCTACTTTTTTCAGGTTTAACTGATGGTTGACTGGAAGAACTGCTACAAAATACTGCTTCTCATCTGTGACCAATAAGGTTTTAAATACTTCTTCTACTGCCAGCCCTAACTTTTCTGCTGCTTCCAAACCAAAGCTTTTGGCATTGGCATCATGTTCATATTCGTGAATGCTATATTCAATTTTTTGAGATTTTAATAATTTGCATGCAGGTGTCATAACAGCTTCGATAGTATTTTGACGGGATCTTCATTATAGCTTATCAAGTCTGCTTGGGTTTTATTCTGTGATTCTGAATAGCTTATATAATCAATATGTGTTCAAAATACAATCAGATACCATTAGCTTTTAATCCAGAATATCTATTCATATTGCACTTTAACTGAACTTAACTATCCCATTTATCATTGTAATTCCGCATACCATCTTGTTCTTAAGCTTAAAAATTCATCATTTAAAAACATAGGCAACATTCAGATGAATAACAACGCCTATACATGAAGTGCCATTTTGCCAATGTTATTGAGCGAACATAAAGAATTACAAATAAAGGTAAGCTTTAGAAAATTGAGCACATTCGTCAATATTAGATGAGGCCAGTAAAAGATTAATGAAGAATCATAAGTTTTTAATTTTACTTTTACGGCCAGTATCATTTAGCCAATGTTCAGTAGCAATGAGCCTATCTCTTTTTGCAGAAAAATAATGTGTGACTTGCTTTACTAGCGACATAAAACCCATTTAATACTAAACTTCACTTCATACCATTTATCAAATAACTTTTTGATTTTTATTCCAAGTTTGATATTTTAGTTTACAGAATAATGAATAGAATAAAATTCTGATTCATTCAAAAATCTAATGAAAATCCGGTCTTTTACCGATCACCACAATTTTTGATATGAGCAGAGACTTCGAGTAATAATTTTTATTTTTGACCAGCCATTGCCGAATAAACACTCAATTTAAAAGAATTATGAATAAACATTGAGGTCTAACTTACACAGCATAAATGTAACAATTCAGCCAATTCATCTAAAATATAAAAATGATGTAAAAGACGAAGATTTGGTAGTTTTGAACATTGCTAAATGCTTGCAAAGTTTTCATTATATGGCCACTGCGTGGTACATGCTTTTCTATGTCAATTCAAAGAAATTATAAAAATAATGTAGGAATTCATGCCATAATAGGCGAAGTTTGTAGACATCTTGCAAACCTATCCTGAAACTTTTTAACTGGAGCACCATAGATGACTTCGACCATTTTGGTTATTCATGGACCGAATTTAAATTTGCTAGGAAAGCGCGAACCCGAAGTTTATGGTTATTTAACTCTAGAAGATATTAATCAGCAGCTCACTGCTCAGGCTGAAAAAGCTACTTTACAACTTGACACTTTCCAGAGCAACTGGGAAGGCGCAATTGTTGACCGAATTCATCAAGCCCAACAAGACGGCGTGCAATATATCATTATTAATCCTGCTGCCCTGACACATACCTCAGTTGCAGTTCGTGATGCACTTCTTGGCGTGGCAATCCCGTTTATTGAAGTCCACCTGTCTAACGTCCATGCACGTGAGGCATTCCGACATCATTCATATCTATCCGATAAAGCTATTGGCGTGATCTGTGGTCTAGGTGCAAAAGGCTATGCTGCCGCACTCGACTATGTCATTGAAAAAATACAATCTTCTAAACAATCTTAATTAGGAATACTGTCTCATGGATATCCGTAAAATCAAGAAGCTCATCGATTTGATGATTGAATCTGACTTACAGGCGATTGAAGTTAAGGAAGGTGATCAGTCGATTGCTCTGACTCGTCGTAATCCAGTAGTTGCAGCAGCTGTTCCTGCAATGCCTGCACCTGCAGCTGACGTCCCTGCAGCTAAATCTCCTCGTGGTGCAGTTGAAAAATCTCCAATGGTTGGCGTGTTCTATGCGGCTCCAAGCCCAGGCGAAGCACCTTTTGTAAAAATTGGCCAAACTGTTTCTGCTGGCGAAACACTGGGTATCATTGAAGCAATGAAAATCATGAACCCGATTGAAGCAACTCAAAGCGGCGTGATTGAAGAAATTCTGGTGAAAAATGGTGAAGTGATTCAGTTTGGTCAGCCACTTTTCCGTTACCGCGCCTAATCACTTCGGGGATTCATAATGTTGCAAAAAGTTTTAATTGCAAACCGAGGTGAGATCGCCTTGCGCATCGCCCGAGCTTGCAAAACTTTAGGAATTAAAACCGTCGGTGTCTATTCAGACGCTGACAAAGACCTGATGCATTTACGTTTCTGTGATGAAGCCGTGTGTATCGGTCCGGGCGCGAGCAGCGACAGTTACCTGAATATTCCAGCCTTAATTACAGCCGCTGAAATCACCAGTGCAGATGCCATCCACCCTGGTTATGGCTTTTTATCTGAAAATGCTGAATTTGCTGAAATCGTAGAAAGTTCTGGTTTTATCTTCATTGGTCCACGTCCAGAACATATTCGCCTGATGGGGAACAAGGTTTCTGCGATTATTGCCATGAAAAAAGCGGGTGTACCAACTGTACCTGGCTGCGATCATGCCGTGACGATTCACAATGCGCTTGCTGAAGCCAAAGAAATTGGTTTCCCGCTCATCGTGAAAGCGGCTTCCGGCGGTGGTGGTCGTGGTATGCGTATCGTAGAACGTGTGGATACCCTGCTTGAATCAGTACAAGCCGCTCAGCGTGATGCTGAAATGTGGTTTGGTGATGACACGGTTTATATGGAACGTTTCCTGCAAAAACCGCGTCACGTCGAAGTACAGGTTCTAGGCGATGGTAATGGTCATGCGATCCATTTATATGACCGTGACTGTTCTTTACAGCGTCGTCACCAGAAAGTACTTGAAGAAGCGCCAGCGCCTAACCTGCCAGAACAGGCTCGTGCTGACATTCTTGAGGCCTGTGTCAATGCTTGTAAATTGATGCAATATCGTGGTGCCGGTACATTCGAGTTCCTGTTTGAAGAAGGCGAATTCTTCTTTATCGAAATGAACACCCGTGTTCAGGTAGAACACCCTGTGACTGAAATGGTCACCGGTATCGACATCATTGAACAGCAGTTACGTATTGCGGCTGGTTTAGGTCTGGATATCCAGCAAGAAGATGTACGTGTTCAAGGTCATGCGATCGAATGCCGTATCAATGCAGAAGATCCATCGAACTTTATGCCATCTCCAGGCAAAATCGAGACTTTCTATGCGCCAGGTGGTGCAGGTATCCGTTTAGACTCTCATATCTATCCAGGTTACAGCATCCCACCGTATTATGATTCAATGATTGCCAAGCTAATTGCCCATGGTAAAGACCGTGAAACTGCAATTGCACGTATGAAACAGGCCTTGGATGAAATGATTCTGACAGGTGTGAAAACCAATATCCCATTACACAAAGATCTGATTCTTCAGGATGAAAATTTCTGTGAACAGGCGATGGATATTCACTATCTGGAAAAACATTTGTTGAAGCAGCTTGAAGGTGCTGAAGACAAAGAAAAAGCTTGATCCAGTAATTGATCTAATAAAAAAACCGCTGAATTCAGCGGTTTTTTATATCTAGCCTTCAATCAAGGCAAAATGCGTCGAAGCACAGCAAAACATTGTTCTGCTTTTTCATTGGCACAGAAATTAATGGTATTTGAGTTCTGCCACTTCACAAAATACTGCGAAATCTCGCCTGACTGATCCACCTGATTACCGGAACAGTCTTTTTCATTATTGTCGTATTTCACCTGCATAATCAGCGCTGGAATCTGTGCAGCCGGATCTTGTGAAGGCTGATAGTCATACAGCCCTGTGGTCCATTCTGAACCGCTTTTAATCACTACGTTGTTATTGCCTTTAAAATTATAGTATTCAACACATTTCTTATTATCTGGAATTTCCATTCCCCATAGCCCGACAATTTCAGGACGGGTATTAATGGTAAAGGTATTCGGAACTTCGATAGGTTTCGCAATACTATTTGCAGCTTGATTATTATTTTCTGTTGCCATTAGCCAAGATGAGCTCATGAGCAAGACAAGGCTAAGACAGGTTTTTTTCATATTCACAGGCTTCGTTTCAATCCTAATAATTAATTTTAACTTATCATATTTTTCGGGATCATATTCTGCTCTGCATCAGTTTAAATACCGAAATAAAACAAATTTTTATCATTATAGTTTAAAAACATGGATTTCCTTTTTTAATTTTTTTGTATATATTTCGTATACAAACGTATATTGATAACGTAAGTAAAAACAGATTATTCCAAGAATAAAGTTGTACTTTTGGGTAAAAAGCATTTCCCAAACAAAGTGATATTTCACAAATAAAAATTAGATACAGGACTTAGATTTGCGAATACCTCGAATCACAGACCAGAACTTGAATCCTGAAACATATGCCTACTTGGTCATTCTTTTCATTATTTTAGTGACTTGTTTGATTGGCATTATGACCAGAACACAGGATTACTTAGCCATACTCTGGCCTGCCAATGCTGCCTTACTGGCCATGTTTTTACGCTTCCCCCATTTAAACAATATGGGCGGGTGGCTAGGTGCTTTCTGTGCATTTATGTTTGCTGATCTGGCGACAGGTAATAATCTATTACAAAGCCTGTTTCTAACACTTGCTAACCTGATTAGTACGATTGTATCGCTATTTTTTATCCGATATTTCCAGATCAATTATAAGTACTACAATACTGGTTTCACTTTCGTGCATATGTTCGGCATCTGTGCATTTGCAGGATGCCTGGCTAGTGCAGTTTTTGCCGTTGCGACCTTACTCAATCTTCCTCATTCCTTTATGACCAAGGAAAATTTATGGATTGATTTTGGGCTGTGGTGGACAGGCGAAATGGTAAATTACATTATTGTCCTGCCGCTTTTTTTAGCCTTTCCTAGAACCAAAGATCTCAAGTATTTATTTAAAAACCGCAGAAAGAAGCAGAACTCTTTTAGTTATCTGCTGCCAGCAGGTACGGTAATCCTGTGTATTATCCTGAGTAATATTTTTGTCGGTCCAGGTGCCCTGCTTTATCCGCTGGCAGCTTTAATCTGGGCAGCACTGACCTATCGCATCTTTACGATTGCAATTATTAATGCCTTTGTAATCATTTTGATGTATTACAGCCTGACCCAGTTCTATGCTACTACACATGATACGTTGGCAGACTCGACCATTTATATCTCATTAAGGATCGGACTGTTTATGCTGGCATTATCGCCGCTGATCCTGTGTATCATCAGTCAGAACCGCAATGATCTGTTTAAACGGGTATTGTATTTGGCCAATCATGACAGTCTGACGCGTACCATGAACCGGCATTTTTTCTTTCAGAAAGGTGAATATTTACTGCAACATTCCAAGAGTGTGCAGTTTTCCCTGATTATGTTGGATATCGACCATTTCAAACGTTTAAATGATCATTTTGGCCATCATGTAGGCGATAAAGTACTGCAACACTTTGCTGAAATCATCCGTTCCAATTTACGTTCTCAGGATCTGTTTGCACGTATTGGTGGTGAGGAATTTGTGATTTTGCTTTGGGATACTAAACCGTCCAAAGCCCAGTTTATTGCCGAGCGTATTCGTGAACTGGTAGCTAAAACGCCAATGTATCAACCTGATGGATCACCTTTGTCGATTACTGTGAGTCTCGGGATTACGCATCAACATGCCCCACTTTCTCAGGATTTACAGCAACTGATCAATACCGCGGATCAGGCCTTATATCAAGCTAAACACTTGGGACGTAATCAGGTGGTGCTTGCATCCTGAACTGAAACCTTCTACAACCTTATAACAATATTAACGCTAGGGAATGCAGATGAAATTTGAAGAATACTTACAATACGATGGGTTAGGACTGGCTGAACTGGTTAAAAATAAACAAGTACATTCAAGTGAACTTTTATCAGTTGCTTTAGAACGCAGTGCAAATATTAATCCTGAAATCAATGCCATTATTATTCCCATGCATGAGCATGCTTTGCAGCGTACCCAGCAAGAACTGTCTGGTCCCTTTGCCGGTGTTCCATTTCTAGTCAAAGACCTGTTTCAGGAATATGCAGGTTATCCGACGTCTTATGGATGTCAGGGTTTAAAGCGCATTGGGTATATAGCTGAAACCAATGCCGAGATTGTTAACCGTTGGGAACAGGCAGGTATTGTGACCTTTGGCCGTACCAACACCCCTGAATTCGGAATTAAAGGCATTACAGAGCCAGATGCCTGGGGAAGCTGTAAAAACCCGTGGAATTTAAGACATAACAGTGGTGGCTCGTCAGGCGGTTCTGCTTCTGCTGTGGCAGCCGGCATTGTGCCAATTGCCGGTGCAGGTGATGGTGGTGGCTCAATTCGTATTCCGGCTTCCTACTGTGGTCTGTTTGGTTTAAAACCAAGCCGTGGACGTACGCCGTGGGGACCGCAAATGAGTGAGGCAATGCACGGTGCTGCCATTCAACATGTACTCACCAAAACTGTTCGGGATAGTGCGGCAATGCTGGATGCCACCCACGGTGAAGATCGCAGTTCGCTGTTTACGATCCAACGTCCGCATACACATTATCTGGAAGTGATTCAGCAACCACCAAAAAAATTAAAAATCGCATTTAATACCCGTTCCAGCATTGATACGCCTGTTTCTCAAGATGCTATTAAAGCGGTAGAACAAACTGCCCGTTTACTGGAATCTTTAGGTCATGAAGTCGTTGAGGATCAACCGCAGATTGATGGCATGCAACTGGCTAAAGATTTTATTACGACGTGGTTTAGCCAGTTTTCTTATATGCTGGACGAAATCCAGAAAGGCTATCCATCCAGATCAGGCGATTTTGAACTGGATTCTCTGGCGCTAGCTGCTTTTGGTGCCAAAACGACGGCAATTGAATATATCCAAAATCTGACCAACTGGGGACAATATGTGACCCAGATGAATCATTTCTTTGATGATTATGATCTCTACCTGACACCAGCCACGGCCACTGTTGCACCCAAAAATGGCGAAGTCAAGACACCAAACTGGCAGAAGCCGATTCTTAAAGCTTTATTAAAAATGAATAAGGCACATTTATTGGCACAAGGTAAGCTGGTCGATCAGATTGTGAAAGAAAATCTGAAATGGGTGCCATTCACGCAGTTAGCCAATATTACCGGCCTTCCAGCAATGTCTGTACCGCTTTACTGGAATGAAGATAACTTACCTTTGGGTTCACAGTTTATTGCACCATTTGCCCGTGAAGATTTACTGTTGCAACTGGCCGCTCAATTAGAACAGGCTCAGCCTTGGTTTGATCAATATTCTAAGATCCGAATTTAATTGTTCGATGATATTTTAAATCTGCTTTTGCAATTCGACTTTGCTGGGTAAGCCAAATACCAGCAATAAGCCCAGCAAGGTCGAGAGCGCAGCAGCAATAAAGATTGATGTTCCACCGACCTGATCCCAATAACGACCGGCAAGAATGCTGCCACTTGCCACGCCTAAGCCCCACATGGTGCTATACAGTGCCTGTCCACGGCCTTGCTGTCCGGCCGAGAAGTTCTGGAAAATAACCCGCATGGCAATCATATGGAATAAGCCAAAACTCAAAGCATGAATGGTCTGGGCAAGAAACTGTGCCAGAAATGACGATGGAAATAGGCCGACAGTTAGCCATCTTAAACCAGTCATTAACAGGCAAAACATCACCAGATGACGCCATGACCAGCGTGTCAGAAAGAATGTAGCGTAGGCAAACATAATGATTTCAGCAATGACTCCAACCGACCAAAGCAATCCGATCTGACTGGTACTGAATCCATTCTGGCTGAGATA
The DNA here is from genome assembly GCF_011174875.1 of Acinetobacter sp. GFQ9D191M. Classification (NCBI taxonomy): domain Bacteria; kingdom Pseudomonadati; phylum Pseudomonadota; class Gammaproteobacteria; order Moraxellales; family Moraxellaceae; genus Acinetobacter; species Acinetobacter sp. GFQ9D191M. The sequence continues at coordinate 11,682 of NZ_JAALGV010000025.1, read as the reverse complement.
GTTACTATAAAAACTATAAAACGGCGCATGCGAAAACAGCATGATCAATTCAATCAGGAAAAAACTGTATACCACTGGACGCTTGAAGATCGGCCATAAGGCTTCGAGTTTTTTCTGAGCTGTCGGTGCTGCTGTAGGTTCTTTGATGGTAAATGACCAGAGAAAAGCCAGAAATGAAATACAGAGCAATAAGATTGGTAGCATACTGATGCTGATAATTTCAAAAATTGCCCCTAAACCAAATACGCCAATAATAAATCCAATAGATCCCCACTTACGCACTTTGCCATAGAGCTCTGCCCTTTTTTCACCTAACCAGAATAAAGTCACGCCTTCAAATTGAGCCAAAATTGCATTTTGAAAGAAACTGAAAATCAGCATGAGCAAAGCAACTGACTGGAAGCTATTGGGAATGATAAATATCATGAACCAGATACAGGCTTCCATCCAGGTAGCTATACGCACCAGCAACATGCGTTTCCCGGATTTGTCTGCAATCCATCCCCAAATAAATGGCGCAAAAAATCGGGTGACAATCGCAATCGAAGATAAAATCCCAATTTCCTGATAATTAAAGCCTTGATCTTCCAGATACAGACTCCAGAAAGGCATGAATGCGCCCACAATCGCATAATAAAAAAAGTAGAAAAAACTGAGTCTGTAATGAATAGCTAGAGATTGCATCAGACTAGATTCTCTTCTATTTCTAATAACTTAAAATAAATATAAGTTGCGCTGAGTTGCATTGATTGGGTCTCGGTTAGATCTCGATAATCTATAAGATAATCATCTATAGATTCTTCAAAGCTCTTTAACTAATTTGAGAAAAGTTAGATTTTAACTTAATACATTATCTAAATTCTTAATTTATTCTTTTAGTTCAATCATGAGCTTATCAATCGTAATCATTTGATGGTTCTAAGAATTAAAATGACTGAGGTTCTGACATTTAGACAGCTTAACGTTACAAAATCTGAGCCTTATTTAGCTTGTACTTTGTCTATCATGGGGCTCACCAATAAGAAAAGAAAAACCCCTCAACATTTAGAATGTAAGAGGTTTAGTTTGCCGTAATACGTTCGGCTATGATTTTAACTTTGCTTTAAACTCAACCCATCCATTGACTTGGGTGATAGTTAGGTCGATAGCTGAGTATTGATAGTAGCGCTCCACCTCAACAAGAGTTTTAGCGCTCATCTCCTTTCGAGCCTCTTTGAATTCAAAATATGGGTTATTAAAATTAATAACATTAGAATTGATAACTGATATTAAGTAATCAGTTGTGTGAATACATTGTATGTGTGCTCATAACCAGCCCGTTAAGTCAAAATTCAAACCAATTATTAGCCTATTATTATTGAAAAATAAAATAGCACAGAATACTTAACTCATTGATAATAAAAAAAATTTATCATTCTAAATTAAACTTTTTTCAAACAATCCCGGCATTCTTTCTTGCCGTCGCTAATCTCAGTCGCACCATGTAGGCAGAATAAGCAGAATAGTAATCGGAGCATACTTTTTTCCAGACAAAAAATAACCCGCTTAACCTGGGGAAGTTAAGCGGGTAGGCTTCTTTAACACGTCGTTATAGTTTTTAGCTAGTTCATCATTATTCATGGAGCACCTTTAAAGTAGCACTTATATAGTGCAGCAATAGTATAAGAAGCATTACTGAATGGTGGGTGCTGGTTGGCTTTGGGTTAAATTTGGTTATTTGTTAGACAGGAATTACACTATTTAATTATTTTTGTGTTCTGGTCGCCGTATAAAGTTTATCAGGCAACAAAAAAGCTCTTATTTCTATGGACTTTAAAAACTCGGAAAGAAATCGAATAAATATTTAATGAATGTGAACCTATCATTAATATCGGGTACATCAAATACCCATAAAGTTTTAGTTTGTGATGGCTTTGTTGCATAAAGCCAGCATGGAAGGCTTATTCAGCAATATAATTTCCAAATGAATAAGCCTGCTTCTAAAATCTACCGTACAACCAATTGGTCATCCTATAACCGAGCTTTAATCAACCGAGGTAATATTTCCATTTGGTTTGATCCAAAGACTCAGTGGTATGCACAATCACAAGGCAAGCAAGGTCGAAATCAAACCTACTCTGATACAGCGATTCAATGCTGCTTAATGATCAAATCGCTATTCCGACTCTCTTTACGCATGGTCACAGGTTTTGTTGAAAGCTTGATTAAACTCTCTGGATTAGATTGGACAGCTCCGGATTATTCCACCCTTTGTCGTAGACAAAAGCATATTGATATTGCGATTAGCTATCAAAAAAGTAGTAATGGGCTACATCTACTCGTAGATTCTACTGGCTTGAAGTTTATTGGTGAAGGTGAATGGAAATGCAAGAAACATGGGGCTGAATATCGTCGCCAATGGCGTAAGCTTCACATTGGTATAGATGCTAAAACCCTGCAAATACGTGCAGTACAACTCACCACAAATGATGTCAGCGACTCACAAGTACTCGAAGATTTACTTGCTCAAATTCCCTTGGATGAAAAAATTGATTCTGTTTATACAGATGGTGCTTATGACACAAAGCACTGCCGAGAAGTCATTTTAGATCGAGATGCATATGCGATCATTCCACCTAGGAAGAATGCAAAGCCTTGGAAAGATCAACAAGCGAGGTCTCTAGAGCGGAACGAATTATTAAAGACAGTCAAACGGCTAGGTAGGTCCCTTTGGAAAAAGTGGTCTGATTATCACCGTCGAAGTTTGGTGGAAACCAAAATGCATTGCATTAAATTATTAGGCGATAAATTAACAGCAAGGAGCTTTCCGAGTCAGGTAAATGAGATCCACGCACGCGTAGCGGTTTTGAATAAATTCACAGAATTAGGTCGCCCGCATACCCAAGTTGTCTCTTAAATTTGGATTACTTAGAGGAGTTCAGCCTTTCAAACCTTTATGCAACAAAGCCCCTATTGATGTAAAAATAGCCTCTTCACAGAACTAGGTGCTACCCTCTTCTTTAATTATAGGTTAATGAAAATATCACTTAGCTATTCTAGTCAAAAAAAACCTCCATCATTGGGAACGATGTGGGCAGAACTCTAAATTCAAAACGTGGAGATTTTTGAACATATGGTAAAATATAATGAAAATATTGTATGCAGTCAATCACACTTTGATATTAAGTCGATGATTAACAATCATATTGACCGATAAAATAGAAATAGGTCACTTATTCAAATTTCTAGTTAATCTCAGTCTCTTTGACCAGATCTATTACTTAGCTAAGCTATTCAAGCCAGATACCTAGTAAGAAATTAAGCCAAACTTTTCTTTAGGCAATAAAAAAGTCCACATTGCTGTGGGCTCTTCCCTTTTATCATTTTGCGCTGATTCAGGATTGTTGACGAAATGTACAACAGTCAAACAATAGCCAATTCATGACAAATATAAATATATATAGAAATTAAATATCTATCCATATATAAAAAGTCTAAATTGTGATCTTTGGAGTCAATAATTTCTAGTATGAACTTGATAAAGCTTTATTTTAGGTAACAAAAAAGCCCATCTTTCGATGAACTTCTGCAAAATAGCACCCAGCAATGAGTGTATTATCAGATCATCTTATCAATCTAATCCACATGACTGGTTGCCCGTATAAGTCTTCCTTATTACACTGATTAATCCAAAGACTTTTCAACACAATTATTTTTCTAAATTGTTGATTCCATCTCGGTGCATAATATTGATGACTATCATCCTGCTATTCACCTTGATCTCTAGTCCAAATCTTTAAGCTTTTAAACGAAATGAGTGATCTAAAAGTCAGCAAGACTTTCCTTCATCATGGAAAATAATAATACTGCGCAAACAGCAAACAAGAGCCCTATCAAAGCAAATAAAGGATCCTGATAAATAAGACCTAAAACCATGAGAGAAACAGCAAGGATGACAAGGAAAATAATGCCGCATATTTTAAAGAGATACATATCCAGAACCTAAAGCAAAAACTATACTTTCAAGAAGCAATATTTGTTCCTTTTTTAAATAATTTTTATATTTATTATCTATATAAATTGATCAACATTCTATCTATTAGTACGAAGCTAGAATATGAAATACAGATCTATTCAGTAACCATATTTCGAGCAAAATTCAGAAATCCAGACATTAAAAAGCCACCCTAAAGAGTGGCTCAATAATCAAATTTTTTATTGATATTCAATTATAGCGGTGACTATTTTCAAATAAGAATTTTAATAAATATTCTTTCTTTACCCGAAATAATCTCGACATGCATTCCTCCATGAAAGGTCAAAATATTCCTGATCTACCTGCCGTCTTTCAATCAGCACAATATTTTTATTCACTACAATAAACCTCCGATGCTTCATTTCATTCGTAGATTTATCTCTGAAACTAACCTCACCACATTCTCCCTCTTGTTGATGAAATTGAACCAGGTCTGAATTCGGTAAAGCATTCCTTACCATCTCCCTAAATTTTTTTAAATCCTCATCCTGTAGGATCTTAGAGTCAGCTTCTTGCTGTGTATTTGGTTGACTACACCCCAGAAGTATTAAAGCTACAAGAGGCAAGATAATTAGTTTTTTCATAAGCTGTCCTCCTGAGAAAGAGGATCACATTATTTTTAAAGTATGGCTATTATTAAAATGAATAGTTTTGTAAACCATTCAACTTTATCAATAAATTTAATCAGGAAAATCTAGAACAGATGAAAAGGAATAGTAACTAAAAAAGCTTGCTGTTTCTCTGAAAATAGCAAAGTTCTGAAAATTATATAAGACTTGTCAGAGATGACTCTACTGAGAAAATGAGAGACCTCACAACCTTCTCTTGCTAGTAGTGAGGTCCTTTAAAGAGATTATTCAACAGGATTTGCTGCTTGACTGTCTACCTGTTCATTCTGAGGAGCAGGATTGTTTGAACCGTCCTTTTTGTATTTCATTTTCTTATAACAATAACCTGCAAGTACACCTGCACCAATTAACGTTAATAACTTCATCTTTCACCTCATGCTCATAAATGCAAGCCTATATAACTAACATCTATATTTGTAGCTTTCCAAAGCCATTTGGAGTGTTTTTTTAAATAAAAAGTTAAATTATGTATATCTGTATAGATTAAATAAAAGTTTAATCTTTTCATAATATTAAATTTACTTAAAATATTATTGAGTTAAATATTTTTAGGCTCTAAATATATACTTATAAAATAAAAATCCTGCTTGCTGGTCAAAATCCAACTTACGATATTCAAATTGTTTTGCACTTATCTCTCTTATATTTTAATTCTCATGATAGATCATCATGAGAGCGTTCGCCCATGTGTTCAAACTATGAATTCCCCTCAAAAAGCCGTCTCTCTTTATTAGATATTCATGAAGAACAGCTTGAACTGGATATGAAAACACATGTATATCCTTTAGCTCCCGCTCCCATCATTATGCGCGGTGCTGACGAGTTTGAACTGGATATCGCACGTTTCGGACTTATCCCTTCCTGGGCCAAAGAATTAAAATTTGGCCGGCATACTTATAATGCCCGAACTGAAACAGTCGCCTCAAAAGCAAGTTTTCGGCATGCCTGGAAAAATAATCAGTTTGCCTTGGTGCCTGTAGATACGTTCTATGAACCCAAATACATTGATGGCAAATCTCATTGGTATGCTATTTCTCGTGAAGACGGCGATCCTTTTACTGTTGCAGCCATTTATGATGATGCAATCATTGAGGGGGAAAAAGTTCGGTCTTTTTCAATGCTCACGATTAATGCAAATCAGCATCCTTTTATGAAACAGTTCCATAATCCCAATGATGAAAAACGCTCGATTATTGTGATACCAGAAGAGTCAAGACAGGACTGGCTGCACTGCAATCATGAGGAAGCAAGTGAGTTTTTCTTCGAAATGCGGGATGAATTTATTGCAAAGCTACGAGATTCCCGTTTGTCGGAAAACTGAAATATAAAAGCAATTTAATTATTAGTATCTGATTTTAAAGCATTTAATTTATTTGTATAAAAATAAAGCAATCATTACAATCTTGATTAATGTAACAACAATCAAGAAGTAGCAGGTTTATGACAAATTCGCATGGGGGCTTTAGAATTGGTGCAGGCAGAAAAAAGGCCGAAGAAACCAAAGTAATTCGTGTACCTGAATCCAAAGTCCTGGATATCAAAGCATACTTAAAATCACTTAAAAAAGAAAATGAAATCAGTGATATTCGCCAGTTTGATCCTGTTACCCAAATGGAAATTCCTTTAGTTACTGAACGCGTTCAGGCTGGTTTTCCCTCACCTGCACAAGATTATATTGATAAAAAACTCGACCTGAATGAATTCCTGATTAATAACGCTAATGCTACTTTTATTGTTCGAGCCAATTCGCTGTCAATGTTGAATGCAGGTATTGATATCAATGACGCCCTGATTGTGGATCGTAGCATTGAAGCGCAACACCGAGATATTGTGATTGCTTGTGTAGATAACGAATTTACTGTCAAACGGCTGATTGTCGATGTAAAAGGTTGCTGGCTAAAAGCTGAGAATGACGACTATCCCGATATTCATCCTGTAGAAGGTCAGCAATTTGAAATCTGGGGTGTGGTCACCAACGTCATTAAAAAATTCAGATGAAATATCAGCAGGAAATCTATGCGCTGATTGATGTCAATAACTGCTATGTCAGTTGTGAGCGCCTATTCAATCCGAAACTGAATCATGTACCTGTGATTGTGCTGTCAAATAACGATGGTTGTGTAGTCTCACGTTCGCAGGAAGCAAAAGATCTCGGCATTAAAATGGCTGTTCCGCTCTTCCAGATCCGCGATATCGTCGAGCAGCATCAAGTTCAGGTGCTATCCAGCAACTATGCCCTCTATGCAGAAATGTCCAAACGCTTTCATTCCATTCTGTCTGAATATGTAGCACCTGGTGAACAGGAGGTTTATTCCATAGATGAATGCTTTCTGAAAATTACAGCTTATGCAAAAAATCATGATTTAACAGAATATGGTCAGGATATGCGACGGCGTATTTTGCAATGGATTGGCCTACCCGTTTGTGTAGGCATTGGCCGTTCCAAAACCGAAGCTAAATTAGCCAACTATATGGCCAAGAAAGCCAAACGCTTTAATGGGGTTTGCGATCTTTCTTCTATGCATCCACAATATAGAAATTACTTCTGGAGCTTGATTGATGTTGCTGAAGTCTGGGGGGTTGGGCGCCAGCAGAGTAAAAAGTTGAAGAACTTAGGTATACATACCGTTCTTGATTTAGCTCAGGCCGATTGTCATCGAATCGGAAAATTATTTTCAGTTCTTATGCAAAGAACTGTGATGGAATTACAGGGAATTTCCTGTATTGAACTGGAACAGGCGTGCCAGCCCAAGAAGCAGATTATTTCTTCACGCTCATTTGGTTGCCGAGTAACAGATCTTGAAGCTTTAACGGAGGCTATGAGTGATTACCTGCAAAATGCCGTCAAACGCTTGAGAGAAGATCAATCCTTATGTGGTTGCATCATTGCTTTCGCTCAATCCAATCCTTTTGACAAGAACGAACCCTTTTATCATCAATCTGTCAATATCGCTTTTCCTGAACCCAGTGATTCCGCTGTTATAATGAACCGGGCGTTGATGCAACAGATGCATGAACTGTTTTTAGAAGGTGTTGAGTTTAAAAAATGTGGGGTTATTCTAACAGCGCTTGAACCTAAATCGGCCCATGTCTATGACTTGCTCTCGGACCATGCTCAGATCGAGAAAAATGAGAAGCTTCAACAAGCGCTAGAAAAAGTAAAAGAAAGATTTGGGGATCAAAAGCTGGCAATTGGAGCAGCTAAAATTCCTGACCGGAGCTGGGCCATGTCTCAACAGTATCTAAGCCAGAATTATTTTAGTTGGGATGGACTGTTAAAGATTGATCGGTAATTTCATCTTCCCAGTAAAGTGAAGCAGAAATTTTCCGAAACTTAAATCAAAATCTAAAAAGCCCTAAATTCAATTAGGGCTTTCTGATATCAATATCTTACTTTTGCTCCCTCAGCGGATGCTCAGGCTCGGCATTAGGCTTTTTCTCAGGCTTTACACCCTTATAGGTTGCTTGATTGCCTTTATCATCATTAGATTCTTTTTGCGGATTATCTTCTTGCTCTGTTTTGTGTTCTGCATGAGTTGTCATATATATTCCCTTTCCTCTAGATGCTTAGAAAATTATTAGGACATATAAGGTTAAACATCAATAATATTTATGTTTTCCATACATTTTAATAAACATATATTCTTCTAATCAGAGCTTATATAGACTTCTTGTTCTAATCAAAATCTGTCTGGCTGTGCAACCTGCTTCCAGAAAGCACAGCTCATAGATCAATTTAAAATTTGGTTTCTTATTACTTAAAAGAAAGTATCTGCAGAAACGTTAAAACGTTCAGACAAAGCTTTAATATGGCGGATATTGAGCTGACGTTTACCATTCAGGATTTCAGAAATGACCGACTGGGTAGCTATATCAGATAGGTCCGATTGGCTGAGGCCATGCTGTTCCATCAGGAAAGCGAGTGCAGTACGACCATCGCCTTCTGGCATCGGCAAATGTTCATGTTCATAAGCTGAGACTAAATCACCCAGTTGAAGAATCAGTCCCATTAAGGGATGCGACTCATCATCACCTACAATATCCAGAAGTTCATCTAAAGCTTCAGTAAGGGTATTAAAGTCTTCTTCAGTTTCTGGCTTGCTGAGCAAAGGTGCAACATAATGCCAGTGATCAACGGCCTGTTTAATCATTGCATTCATATTAAGCCTCCTTCCAATGACCTTTATCATATTCCTGATGGGATAAGACATGGCGAATATAGACACGTTTTGCCTGATACATCACAACTGCGATCAACCTGATCTTGTTGCCACCAATATCAAAGACATGAAATTTCCCGACTTTATCGACTGCGGGAAATAATCGCTTCATGTCGGCAAAATCCTTAGGATCATTGGCCTTGATAATTCGATACCAACCATCCAATGCAGTTTCAGCGTGTGGCCACTTTTGCATTGCTTCCAGAATCCGAGCGTGAGTGATCACATGCATAATTATTTATCGCATTTTGCTATATTTGGAGTATAACCTAAATATCGCATATTGCAATAACACTTAAAGCATGAATTTAGGTAGGGTAAGTATTTATATGCTTAACTTAAAAAATGAAAATAGATAAATTCTTATTTTAATAATATTTATTAATTAACTATCAATAATTTATAAAAATATAGCGCTGATATGTTGGTTCTATGTTCAAATAGCAATGATAAAAAAATGAAAACCCCGTCGATCTATATCAAACGGGGGTTCAACATCCATCTATACCGCGAAGGCCTAGAGAGTTAATTTAAATCTTTCAAGCAATCACGACACTTTTTGACTTCGAAATCATCGACTGTGTAATCAATTTCAGTCGCACCATGAAGACCAAATAAACAACATATAAATTGGAACATGTGTTTCTCCTGACTGTGAACAGCTCGATCATGGATCGAGCTTTATTGCTTTAAAGATAATGGCTTACAGCTCCACGATTTATTTACCTTGAAACTATTGAATTACTCACCTGTACTGCGATCATACAGGCAAGCTATAGCCTCTAAATTTGTACACTCTCTTCATGTTTTGGCGCTTGGTCTTTGGTACCGTGATCCTTGCTCATCATCCGGCACATTTTTTCTTTGCAAGATTTAAAGCAACATCCCACCATGACACCCATACCAAATGCACAGATACATCTCATCATAGCTCTACCCTGTCTTTTCATGAAAAGAGATATATAAATAACATCTATTCATGTTTCACACTTGAATGTATTTTCAGGTTTTATGTTGTATATGAAAACTTATGTGAAGGATAAATATCGGAGAATCAGCTGTTTTTGACGTATTTATGATCTAAAAAATAGGCCCTGCTTAACTGTCTGGATTAAACAGGGCTTTTTAACTTGCTGATTTTAAATTATTTTATCTGATTTTTTGTAGTGGTGATAAAGTACCACTTGTCATGCATCTAATATGTATATGAAATATAGAGGCTTTTTTACTAAATGTTGAATATAGTTTATGTTTTATATTTTATTGGCTATTTTTCATCAACTTAGATGCAATTAAATACAAAAAACTTTGATTCATTCAATCAAGTGAGTCATAAAAGCAGATATGCAACTTATACATATTGGTAGATATTTTACTTATTTTATCAAAGTCCTTTTCATTTTTTATTTTCTCAGCTGTCAATGAGTTTAAAGGCAGGTGCTCTTTCACTCATTTCTCTTTATAATTTTTCCAACGACTGATAACAATATATTGTTGCCATGAAAATATCACTATTCATAATTACCCTATTGGCATTGGCGATCACAGGCTGCCAGAAACAACAGGCAGATGTATCAGCTGAACCTGATCCAGCAGTGAAAGCTCAGTTTGAACAATCAGATGCCCGATTGAGTGCTTATTTAGATAAATTAGATTCTTCTACTATTAGCCTTGAGGAAAGAACACATATTTTATGTGAGGATTATCCTAAAGAATATAAAACTCATTATATGCCGGCCCTAATAAAACTGATGCCACAAGAATATGATGAGCAGGAATTACTGAAAGATCTGAAAAATGCGCTCGACTTTTATAAAGTAAAAGCCAATATTCAATGCTGATTTATTTTGAACAATAAAAAAAACCGCCTTAAAAAAGGCGGTTTTTTGTAGAGATTACACAGCTTAGATATGAACGCTGCAGCTTTGACTAATCTTATTGATTACGCAAATTTTGCTGCTGGTTATCTTGTTGTGGCTGTTGCTGTTGTTGCTGATTGCGTTGCTGGTCCTGTTGGCCCTGCTGACGCTGTTGGTTTTGCTGTCCCTGCGGCTGTTGTTGCTGCTGGTTCGGCTGTTGCTGATTTTGATTCTGGTTTTGCTGACGTTGTTGGTCTTGCTGTTGCTGTTGTTGTTGGTTCTGTTGGTCTTGCTGATTTTGCTGTTGATTATTAGCCATGGTGTAACTCCTTACTATTTGCTTTAAATCGCCGATGATTAGGTTTCGACTTAATATTTACTCTACCTATTTTTAAAAATTCGCCAAGTTATTACCTGTTACATATTAATTCAATGTAAAAAAAGGTAAGTTAAGTAATTGAAGTCTGGATTTATAAGAAACATAAATTACTTTTAATAATAGAATGAACACATATTGAAAGCTTTCTATCTTTTATAAATTTTATTTTTCAATTAAAGTCATAACTTAATCAAAAAATTGTATATAAACTTAAATTTAAAATAAAATTTAGAAATACATTTTGCTACTTATATAAAATATAATTATATTTATAAGATATTGAATTTTATTAATTATTTAAAATTATAATTTCTTATACATGTTTAACCTAATTTTCTAAAAATTAGATCATTAAATATAAAAACGAAAAAAACCATTTTTAAATAGCAGAATATATTACATAGAATCACAAATAAGGCCTTTTCAGTTGCCAATTTACCTTGACTTTATATTTTTAAAATTATTTTTAGATTTTTTTATAAAATCTAATAAAATTTTATTTTAACGACCTTTATCCAATAAATAAGCCTCTTATTTTAAGAGGCTTATTTTTAATAAGTTATGTCCCGTCCTGAAATAA
>NZ_JAALGV010000024.1:0-60749 GCF_011174875.1 Acinetobacter sp. GFQ9D191M | reverse complement strand
CATAGCGAATAGTAAAATTGGGTTTGGCGATTTGATTTTACTACTTCGCTATTTTTTTAAGCTAAAAGTGTCAACACACCCTAGTTAAATGCTTTTTATATTTTTATAAGTTGGAATCTTCTCAATGGAAGATAGCCGTAATTATCTTGCTAACAAGAAGCCAAACAAGAAATGATCTGATTTTTAAATATCCTGAAATTTAAGCAGGGTTTGATGTGCTGGATGACCTTTTGGCATCAGTTCAATCAGACGTTCAACCGCATCAATTGCTTCAGGAAAACGTGCTACATGTTTCAGCAGCACATCAGTTTCATTGGCTTTGAAAATAGCATCACTGAGACGTGATTCCAGACAATCCCGCCATGCACATAAAAATGGGCTTTCAGTTTTTGCCAGAAAAACTCCAGTATAAAGTTTTAAGGCTGAATCGATATAACCTGCATCTAAAGACTGTTCGGTTTGCAGGAAGTCTGCTTCAACATGCGCCAGCAATCGATAAGGGCGCGAACCAAGCATACCGCCCAGAATATCTCGTAACTGTGACATTTCAGCTTTTAGCGTACCCATGCTGACTTTACGTTCGCCATAAAGTGCCTGATGCAAGTGATCCAGACTTAAACCTTGTGGGAATAAAGCCAGAATAGCGAGAATTTCAGTCTGGCGTGGGGTTATGGTCAGGGTTTTACCATTAAAAATGACCTGCGGGACAGAAAAGGCACGAATATATAAACGCTGTTTTTGCGATTCCAGTAAAGCAGATTGAATGATGGATGCACAACGTTCGGCTGCTAATAGCCCTAAGCTATTATGTTTTTGCCAGTGGGTGGACAGATCAATAACCCCTAGAATCTGTTTGGAATAAGGATCAATAATGGGGGAGGCATAACAGACTAGATCCTGCACGGAAGGCATGTAATGTTCGCTGGAAAACACGCAGCTCGATTGTTGGGTTTTGATCGACAGGGCAAGGGCATTGGTCCCGACCAGTTCCTCACGCCACTGACCGCCTTCAACTAAGTGAATATTATCAGCAATTGTGCGCAATTCAGGGCAGGAGGCCCGCCATAGTACCGTACTGCCAATATCTCCAACGGCCAAAACCATAGAGGACTGTTCGGCAATATGCCTCAAACTTTCAGCACAATGTTCCAAGGCATGACTTAAAGCCGAAGAAGTGCTGATTTGTTTTATATCTGTTAATGGGGCAGCCAGACGATTTTTGGGAATCTCGGCTAAAGAAGAGCGTTGCCAGGAGCTAACGATGCTCTGTTCGAGTTGTGCTGCATGTGAAGGCGATAAACTGCTGCTTTGACGAAGCTGATCAATTTTTTGCCTTTGTTGTATCAAGCTCTGTTCTGTCATCATTCCTTATTCTCACAATAATTCATGATTTACATCCAAATGTAATTATTATTGTTTTTATGAGGAATCAAAAGAAATGTAAATCGGTTGAGTGCCAACCTTTCTCCAACCTTATAACGCGTATGTTAACTAAATAGAGTACGGATGTACCTTATACCAAAGCTGTAGATGCAGCATTTTTAAAGATTAAAATAAGCAAAGGAAATACATATGCGTTATATCGATCCGAACCAGCCTGGCTCAAAAGTTCATTTCAAAGCCCAGTATGACAACTTTATTGGTGGGCAATGGGTGCCGCCAGTCAAAGGCGAATACTTTGATAATATTTCTCCTGTAGATGGCAAGCTGTTTACCAAAGTGCCACGTTCTAGCGTGGAAGATATTGAACTGGCGCTGGATGCTGCGCATAAAGCTAAAGCACAATGGAATAAATCATCTCCAACGACTCGCTCTAACATTCTGCTCAAAATTGCTGATCGTCTCGAAGCCAATCTGGAACTGCTGGCGGTGGCTGAAACCTGGGACAATGGCAAGCCAATCCGTGAAACCCTGGCTGCTGATATTCCTTTAGCGATTGATCACTTCCGCTATTTCGCCGGCTGTATCCGTGCGCAAGAAGGCGGCATTTCTGAGATTGATGAAGATACCATTGCCTACCATTTCCATGAGCCTTTAGGTGTGGTTGGTCAGATCATTCCATGGAACTTCCCGATCTTGATGGCAGCATGGAAATTGGCACCGGCTTTGGCCGCAGGCAATTGTATCGTTCTGAAACCGGCAGAGCAGACCCCGGTCAGTATTCTGGTACTGGCTGAACTGATTCAGGACCTGTTACCTGAAGGTGTATTAAACATCGTGAATGGCTATGGTGTTGAAGTCGGCCGTCCACTGGCTGTGAATCCGCGTATTGCCAAAATTGCCTTCACTGGTTCGACTGCTGTAGGTCAGCAAATCATGCAATATGCCACTGAAAATATTATTCCGGTGACACTGGAACTTGGTGGTAAATCACCAAATATTTTCTTTGAAGATGTCATGGCGCAGAAGGATGATTATCTGGAAAAAGCACTGGAAGGTTTCACCATGTTTGCCTTGAACCAAGGGGAAATCTGTACCTGTCCATCACGTGCTTTGGTCCAGGAAAGTATTGCTGATCAGTTCCTGGAACTGGCAATCGATCGGGTTAAACGTATTAAAACTGGTCATCCACTCGATACTGAAACCATGATTGGTGCGCAGGCATCGCAGGAACAGCAGGACAAGATTCTGGGGTGTATTGCAACAGGTCGCGGCGAAGGTGCAGAAGTGCTTGTTGGTGGCGGTGTACGTCAGGAAGTCGGGCAAGGCTTCTACATTGAACCGACCATCTTTAAAGGCACCAATAATATGCGTACCTTCCAGGAAGAAATTTTTGGGCCGGTACTGGCAGTAACCACCTTTAAAGATTTTGATGATGCCATCAAGATTGCCAACGATACGATTTATGGCCTAGGTGCTGGTGTCTGGTCACGTTCGGCACATACCTCGTATCGCGCTGGCCGTGCCATTGAAGCGGGTCGTGTCTGGACCAACTGCTATCATATCTATCCGGCCCATGCAGCCTTTGGTGGTTACAAGAAATCTGGGATCGGTCGTGAAAACCACAAGATGATGCTGGATCATTACCAGCAGACCAAAAACCTGTTGGTGAGTTATTCAACCAAGCCAGCTGGTTTCTTCTAAATAAAAGCAAAAAAGCGAACTTCGGTTCGCTTTTTTTATAGTAGAGAATCTTTAATAAGTGGTATTTGAGATATAGATCACAGATGATAATTAAAAGCATGAATCAATTGAAATTTAACTTTATCGGAAAGTTGAAAAAATGAATGAAATAGGTTTTACATTTTGAAAAATTCTGGTTATAAGTTAGAGGTGGTTTTTATCCAGAACAACAAATCGATACTCAGGAAGGGTGCCTAAAGAAGCGTATTTTAAAAATGATGAAACGGGAGTTTTATAATGCTTCAACTACTGAAAAAACTATTCTGCTTGCACATTTATGAATACCAGCAAATGGAGGAAATTGGGGCAGATTGGGAATGCCGCAAATGTGGTACCCAAAGAGATTAAAAAATACTGCAAGAAAAAGTGAGCGATATGCTCACTTTTTTATATCCATTATATTTAATCTAAACTCATATCCATTAAAATCATTACCAGTACCACATGATGAGAAGGCTTAAATGAGCAAAGATTTCCATGCCAAAACCTATATTGTAGATGAAAATCTGGCTGACACTTTACACTGGTTAAGCCTGCATCAGGACTGTTATGACTCTTTTAGTTTTGATGCACTGACGCAGGAACTGATCGTACATCATGCCAATGGAACAGACCAGATCCGGATCGGTGATTATCTCAATGCCAGTTATGGCATTTTAATTACTGCGCATAACTTTTCAGCATCTTGAATTATTTCAATTAACTTGCCATTGCATCAGTCGCCAATGCGCGGATGCTTGGCTTTGGTTGTTCTGCTACCAGTCCCAATTTTTCAAAGAGCTGTTGGTCACGACCTTTGGCTGTATTTGGAGTCGTTAGAAGTTTTTCGCCTGAGAAAATTGAGTTGGCGCCTGCCATAAATGCCAATGCCTGATCTGAGTCAGTCAGTGATTCACGGCCTGCCGAAAGACGAATATAACTTTTTGGCATCAGAATGCGGGCCACTGCAATAGTTCGAATCCATTCAATCACATCCAGTTTTTCAACATCTGCCATCGGTGTGCCTTCGATTGGCACCAGCATATTGATAGGCACAGATTCCGGATGAATTGGAAGGGTAGAAAGCTCAAACAATAAACCGATCCGGTCATTACGACTTTCACCTAAGCCGACAATGCCACCACTACACACTTTTAAACCCGCTTGACGCACATGATCCAGTGTATCCAATCGGTCATCAAAACTGCGGGTACTGATAATATGTGAATAGTATTCACGTGACGTATCCAGATTGTGGTTGTAATAATCCAGTCCTGCATCTTTCAGGCGTTCTGCCTGTGAGGCATTCAGCATGCCTAAAGTCATACAGGTTTCGAGTCCCAGTGCTTTGACTTCACGTACCATGTCCAGTACATAAGGCATATCACGTTCATGCGGATTACGCCACGCTGCTCCCATACAGAAACGTGAACTGCCAGAGGCAAGAGCTTCTTTTGCTTCCTGAATTACTTTTTCTACTGCGATTCGTTTTTCCGCTTCGAGTTTGGAGTCATAATGTGCGGACTGAGAACAGTATTTGCAATCTTCTGGGCATTTACCGGTTTTAATAGAGAGCAGGGTACTGACCTGAACGGCATTGGCATCAAAATATTGACGATGAACCTGTTGAGCCTGAAAGATTAAGTCCATTAAAGGTTGTTGATATAGGGCTTCAATTTCTGCACGAGACCAATCATTACGTATTGGATCAATACTGTTCATCTGTCCATCCTTGTTCATATTTATTTATCAGACTCCATCTTAAGTAAAAGTATCGCCATCTTCATTAGCAAAATATGACCTTATAGAAAAAACAAAACCCACACAAGGTGAGCTTTGTAGTTGAACTCTTGATCGGAGTTTATTCACGATGATTTCCGTGAATATTCTGGTTTTGTAAATCACTACGATGTTGCTTGTTTAATACACGTTCATCTTGTTCGTGCTGGTTATTTTTTGGAGAGCCAAGCGGGCCATGTTGTGACTGCTGCTGTTGCTGTTGTTGCTGCTTCTGGTGTTGATGTTGCAACTCTTCAAGCTGTTCCTGATTTTGATGTTGTGTATCAGATGACTTTTGCATATCCACCTCCGGCTTTATTTCTATTCTTTTTCCTTTATGCCATAGCTTGCACAGTAACTGTGTAAGGCTTTGACGAGAAAATGTGAACCGAAGTAAAAATTGAAAATTACCGGGATTTTGCCAGTTGTTCCTGTATGGCCCAGTCAATATGAACTTGTACAATCTCATCATGTTGATTCTGCTGAGCTTGTAATGCCTGGACAATCTGTGGATCAAAAGGCGCATTACCCAAGCCGATCGCAATATTGCGCATAAAGCTCTGATAGCCGGTACGGCGTAATGGACTGCCTTCAGTTGAGCTTAAAAATGTAGCTTCATCCCATTGCCAGAGATCCAGTAAACTCACTTGATCCAGTCCATGTCGGGGGTGAAAATCTTCAATATTAGTTTTTTGAGCAAAGCTGTTCCACGGACAAATCAACTGACAATCATCGCAACCGAAGACCCGGTTACCAATCCCTCGACGTAACTCCTCTGGAATGATCCCTTTATACTCAATGGTTAAATAAGCAATACAGCGACGTGCATCCAGCATATACGGTTCAACAATAGCCTGTGTCGGGCAAATATCAATACAGGCTGTGCATGAACCACAATGTTTGCTTGCAGGCTCATCAAAGGGTAGTTCCAGTGAGCTAAACAGCTCACCTAAAACAAAGAAAGACCCGGATTTTTTATGGATTAATAAAGTATGTTTACCGGTCCAGCCCATGCCCGCACTTTCGGCCAGGGATTTTTCAAATACAGGAGCAGAGTCTGCAAAGGGGCGGGATTCAAATTCACCGACTTTTTCCCGAATTTTAGAAGCCAGCATTTTTAGGCGCCCGCGCATGGTCTTATGATAGTCACGACCACGGGCATAACGGGCAATAATCGCAGAATTTGGTGCATAGGGCACTAGACGCGGTTCTGGAAGATCGACCAGATAATCCATTCGTACACAGATCACGGATTTGGTATTGGGAATAAGCAGTGTGGGATCGGCACGTTTTTCCAGATTTTCTTCCAAAAACTTCATATCACCGTGATAGCCGCGGTCTAAATATTCCTGCAAGCGGACTAATTCTGCTTGAGCATCCGGTTGGGCAATGACACAATCAGAAAAACCCAGTTCTCGTGCCTGCGCTTTGATCCACGCTTTCAGTTCATGGGGATCTTGTTGATAAACTTGGATTTGCGCTTGGGAATCGGGTGTTGTCATAAACCAGAAACAGGAAATAAGAAATGCAGCAGCAAGTTTATCATAGCCGCAATATACAAGCATGGGAGCAGCGCTGGTTTGGCAAGCAAAATAGTTCTTATGGTTTGATGCAACAGGTAGCATGGTCGATTGCGCAGCGACTCATCCCTTTGTTGGAACAACAGCAATTGACCCGAATCGCTGTGTGTTGCGGTCAGGGTAATAATGCCGGTGATGGTTATCTGATAGGTAAATATTTAAAACAGGCCGGTTTTGAAATAGATATTTATGCAGCAGAACCCAATCCATCACAGGATCTGGCTCAAGCAATCCGGGAAACTCAGCAAATCGGTATACCCACTTATTCAGGTTTTAATTTTCAGAAACAATATGATGTCTATATTGATGCCTTATTTGGGATCGGCTTGAACCGTGATCTGAATGAAAATTGGCAACAGATTATTCAAAGCATTAATGCCCAGCAAGGTCTTAAAATTGCAGTGGATATTCCAAGCGGACTGCATGCCAATACCGGACAGCCTTTGCCGGTTGCCATTAAGGCAGATCATAGTTTTACTGTTTTAGGTTTAAAGGCGGGACTATTTACCGGACAAGGCAAAGAATATGCCGGCAAGGTAGAGGTCATCTCGGTTATTCCTCCCGATGCTGAACTTGTGCCGATAGCTCAAATTTCCTCGACTCAAATTCATCTGCCTAAACGTGAAGCTTTTGGACATAAGGGCAGTTATGGGCATGTGCTCGTAATTGGGGGGCATGCCGATATGGGCGGTGCGGTCATTATGGCAGCTGAGGCAGCCTTTGCTGCCGGTGCAGGTAAGGTCACTGTGGTTTGTGATGCCAAACATCATACTGCCATTTTGTCACGTGCTCCGAATATCATGCTGCGTGATATTAATGCGCTAGATGCTGAGCAACGCCAAGCTTTAGTTCGTCATGTGGATGCTGTCTGTTTTGGTATGGGGTTAGGACGAGATACTTGGGCTGAACAGCAATATAAATACTGGTTTGACCTGATTCAGCAATCAGAACTGGAGACAGTTCTCGATGCAGACGCCTTGTGGTTTCTGGCAAAATCACCACAAAAGTTGAATGCCCATACTTATGCAACACCACATCCGGGTGAAGCGGCTACTTTGTTAGAAATGAAAGCATCAGAAGTCGAAGCAGATCGTATTCAGGCAATTCAACAGCTCCAGCAAAAATATCAGGGACAATGGGTGCTCAAAGGTTCAGGTAGCCTGATTTTAGAAGATGCTCTTTTCATCTGTACCGCAGGCAATGCCGGTATGGGAACCGGAGGAATGGGAGATGTACTTGCTGGCATGATCGCCAGTTTGAAAGCCCAATTTAAAGATGCCATTCATTTACATGAGATCGTAACTTTGCACGCACTTGCAGGCGATTTGCTGGCAAAAAATGGGGAGCGCGGCTTGCAGGCACAAGATATGAAACATGCCATTTACCAGGTTGTGAACCACTAAGGAAAATAAAAATGCAGGCCATTCATTTGATCATTCAGGGCAAAGTGCAGGGCGTGGGCTACCGTCGCTGGTTTGAACAACAAGCAATTCAATTAGGTTTAAAGGGTTTTGTGCGTAATCTGGAAACAGGCGAAGTTGAGGCTATCATTGTGGGGAAGGAAACGATTGTTCGGGAAATGATCCAGCTCAGCAGAACTGGACCACAACGTGCAGAAGTCACTGCAATTCATCAGCAGAGTTTGAATCTTCAAGACGCTGATTTTCAAGATTTTAAAGTATTAACTGAAGACTAACGGCGGCGGGTGCTGACCCGACTGCGCCCACGTGCCATACCACCCAAGGCATTCAATACAGCCATTTTACTCATGCTGCCTGAAGCATGAGCATGACAAATCGCAGCAGCAAGTGCATCGGCAGCATCCTGTTGCGGTTTGATTGTCAGGTTCAGAATACGCATAACCATCATCTGAACCTGTTCTTTGTCTGCAGCGCCATAGCCCACAACAGACTGTTTGATCTGCCGTGCCGTATATTCGGCAACTTTCAGATCCAGATTCACCAAGGCTGCGACTGCCGCACCACGAGCCTGACCCAGTTTGAGAGCAGAATCCGGATTTTGTGCCATAAACACCTGTTCCACCGCAGCCTCGGTCGGGCCGTAAAATTTGACAATTCGTTCGACACCAGCAAAGATTCGTTTTAAACGTTCAGGCATTTCCGCTGTTTCAGTTCTAATCGTTCCTGCATCAACAAAAGTGAGTTTTGAACCTTCTTTTTGGATGATACCGTAACCTGTTAGACGCGAACCGGGATCAATCCCAATAATTAATGACATGCCTGCACTTTAAAAATAAAATAATGCCCATATTGTTACATAAGCGTATCAAAAAAGCTTGATCCTGATGAAGCAGTTGATTACAGCATCCTAATATTTATTTTACTGAGATTAGATTAATTTTCATGAAATTATTTCTTATTATCCTGGCCGGCTTAGTCCTCGAAGTATTTGTATGGATTGGCGTGGGTGACCTTGTCGGGAGCATGTGGTACGTATTTTTCTGGTTCGTAGCGGCCTTCTTTATCGGTATGAACCTGATCCGGAAATATTCGGCCGGTGTAATGCCACAAATGCAGCAAATGCAGATGGGACAGATGAGTGCAGATCCAGCATTATCAAATAATTTGCCTAAAATCTTAGCCGGCTTTTTCCTGCTGATTCCTGGTTTGATTAGTGATGTGCTTGCGGTATTAATGCTGATTCCACCTGTACAACGTGCTTTCCAGGCAGCCATGATGAAAATGATGATGAAACGTCAGCAAGCCATGATGGAAAAAATGATGGGTGGCATGATGGGCGATGTCGGTGGAGGTGCAGGTCAAAACCCGTTTGCTGAAATGATGCGTCAAATGCAGGATATGCAGAACCAGCAGGGGGGGCATGGTGATTCGACCATTATTGATGGTGAAGCCCGTGAAGTGACCCCGGAAGCCAAGAAAATTGAAATGAAAGATGTGAACAAGAAATAAAATCACGCTTTCAATATAAATACTTCAAGCCGAATCTCATGATTCGGCTTTTTTATTGGAACTTTCTAATTTCATTAAACAAAAGTTATAATAGTTTTTTTACCATTTGATCTTTTTTAAATGTCCTTGCTTTTTACCATCTGTTTTCTGCATTTTGTTGCTCAATTAAGCCCGGGTCCTGACATTTTACTTATCGCAAAAAGTGCTGCTTCTACGACACGTATGAATGCCTTAAAGGTGATTGCCGGAATTTCAGCGGGGATCGTGGTTTGGGTGATATTGACGCTAGCTGGCTTTACCGTACTGATCGATCAGTTTCCCTGGATTCAGCAAGTATTGATGGTCATCGGTGGGCTATTTTTGGCCAAAATGGGCTGGGCCATGCTAAAAAGTGGCTGGCAAAGTTTTCAGAACAGACATCAAACTCAAGATGATTTAAATACGGTAGAAGCACCAAAAAGTTATTTTATGCAGGGTTTATTGACTAATCTGTCGAATCCCAAAACCCTGATCTATTTCAGTAGCGTATTTTCACTTGCACTGAGTTCATCAGCTTCTGATTATTTAAAAGCACAACTGGCAGTGATTATTCCACTGCAAACATTTATCACTTTTACTTTACTGATGCTATTAATTTCCCATCCTAAAATTAAAGAGGCTTACCAGCGATCAGGAAGTTATATCGATATGATTTCAGGCGGGTTATTCCTGATTTTTGCAGTCTGGTTATGGTATGACGCGCTGGTTCTAATGAACTAAAAATCTTAATTTGATGGAGTGACAGAGGAGTTTTCGTTAGAAAGCTGCTGTGCAGCGGAAGCGTCAGAAACTGGATGATCCTGTTTCTGCACTGGAGACTGATAACGATTCGGTTTAAGGGTGGCCTCAGTATTTTCCGAACCCTGATAACTGCGACTGCGATTGGCACGCTCACGTAAGCCGCCTTTTTTAATTAACTGAACCATTTTCATCTCTCACTGCAAGATGACTTATTGTAATTCAAATTTTCTATTCTGGCAGCGTTTCATATTCAAGTTAAAAACGCATAAAAAAGACCTGATCCAAGTCAGGTCTTGCTGGAGGATAAAAAATTAGCGCGGACGTTTATTATCTTGTTGCAGCACATCAAATAAAGACGACTGAGCTGGCACTTCCTGCTGCTGTGACTGGATATAAACATGCATTACCTTGAACGCGATTGCAGTAACCAGACAGGCCACCAGACATAAAATCCAAAAACCATAAGGGCTGCGAATATTATGTGAGCCACAGGCATGACATTCTTTTTGGCCAGCTTCCACAACTTTATCGCAGCACGCACAGTGATATTGATAGTACATTGCTAAGCTCCATTACATTTCTGATATTTTTTTTGTTATCTTTCACGGACTTTTATTTCAGGTCTGCATGTCATGTTAATGATGCAATTAGACGCTGACAAGTCATATAACAAAAAGTTACCCAAGTCTCAGTGAGGAAAACAAATAATAATTGGCTAAGTACATAACATCATTAAGTTATTCCGAGAAATTTCTCTGGAATAATTAACTATGCTATCTATCAATTCATAAGCAATTTTTGAACCAGTTCGAGTGGAGCTTAAGAACAACAAGTATAAAATGGGAAATAGATAGGGCAAGAACTTAGATGAATTGATCTGCCCTAAAAAATAGAATGATATGGAATATATTTTGCTTATTTTTTAACTATTCGTTGCACTGTATTAAGTCTATAAAAATGTTTAATTTCAATAATTTTTATGAAAGTGCATTATAAACTTAAGGAACAATACTGATCTCATGAAGAAAATATCACTGTTTTTATCATCCTTGCTCTATATGAGCAGTCTTTATGCACAATCGGATATTGAAAAGGAAGTTATTGCCCAGTTTCAGCAGGATTTTAATGCGCAAAATTATGCAGCAATTTTTGAAAAGTTTTCACCTGAAGCGAAAAAGGCGATTCCTTTAAATATGTTTGAAAAAGTCTCTAAAGACTTACAGCAGCAACTCGGCAAAATACAAAGTCTTAAGTATATAGAGTCTAAAGGTAAAGAGACTGCAGTCTATAAGGCCAACTTTGAAAAAGACCGTCTGAAACTCAGCATGAGTTTGAATAATGATCAACAGATTTCCGGCCTTTTATTTACGCCCTATATCGAATCTACCGCAGCAAATAATAAGACAGTCAATGCTATTCAAGGCTATCCAAAAGCGATTGCAGAGAAAATTTATCAGGCTACTCGTACTTTTCCAGAACAAACTCAAGTAGCGATAGCGGTATTAGATCAGGACAAACCCCATTACTATGGAGTACAGAAGCATAAGGACAAAATCCAGGCCCAGGCCAATCAGGATAAAGTCTTTGCAATCGGTTCTCTGACCAAAGTAATGACATCAACTATATTGGCTGAACTGGTGACACAAAATAAAATTAAACTCGATGACAAGATTAATCCTTATTATGCCTTTCCATTCAAGGAAAATATCCAGATTCGCTTTCAGGATTTAGCCAATCATACGTCTGGACTGCCACGACTACCGAGTAATTTGGAAGTAGATGATGATACTGATCCATATAAGGAATATGATGCAGCTAAACTGGAAGAATATTTAAAAAATTCCTTAGAGCTTGAACATGCAAATAACAGTGGAAAAGTGCCACATTATTCTAATTTGGCTGTGGCTTTATTGGGACAGAGTTTGAGTCAATCACAAAATAAGGATTTTGCTGAGTTACTTAATGAATATGTCTTTAAAAAGTATGGGATGAAACATAGCTATACCTCGCTTGATCAAGCAGCTAAGCAGCTTGTACCTGCATTTGATGCCCAAGGAAAAGAAATCACCACTTGGGTATTTGATACCTTTTTACCTGCGGGCGGCGTACTCTCTACAGCTTCAGATTTAACCAGATTTGCACAAGCTCAGCTCGATGCAAAAAATGCGGCAGTACAATTAACTCAGCAAGCAACCACAGAACAAGCAGGTAGCTACCAATTGGGATTGGGCTGGTTTGTGCGAGAACAGGAAAATGGCACCAAAATCATCTGGCATGGGGGAAATACCGCAGGGCATTCTGCTATTTTGATGATTGATTTAAACAAGAAGAAAGCAGTCACGATTTTAGCTAATATTGCTGCTGTACATCCTGAAATGGGAAATATTGAAAAACTGGCTGCTCAATTACTACAGGAATAAATCAGCTTTAAGATATAAAAAAGCCCGCATTACGCGGGCTTTTTTAATTCATGAATTTTAAGGATTACTGACCAGAACGGATGATGTAGTCGAAGGCAGATAATGATGCTTTGGCACCTTCACCAGTCGCGATGATGATCTGTTTGTAAGGAACAGTGGTACAGTCACCTGCAGCAAATACACCTTTCACATTGGTTTCGTTGCGCTCGTTAATCACAATCTCACCACGGTTAGTTAGCTCAACATCGGTTCCTTTCAGGAAGTCAGTGTTCGGCAACAAACCGATCTGAACGAAGATACCTGCCAATTCAACAGTGTGCTCTTCATCAGTTGCACGGTCTTTGTATTTCAACGCTGTGACTTGTGAACCATCACCGATCACTTCGGTAGAAAGTGCATTTTTGATCACAGTCGTATTTGGCAAGCTGTTCAGTTTGTCCTGCAATACCTGATCCGCACGAAGTTTAGTATCGAACTCAACCAGCGTTACATGCTCAACGATACCCGCAAGGTCAATTGCAGCTTCTACACCCGAGTTACCACCACCGATCACTGCAACACGTTTACCTTTGAACAGTGGACCATCACAGTGTGGGCAATACGCTACACCACGAGTTTTGTATTCTGCTTCACCTGGAACATTCATTTCTCTCCAGCGTGCACCGGTAGATAAAATCACAGTTTTAGATTCAAGTTTGGCACCATTTTCTAAAGTCACTTCTACCAGACCATTGGCTGTGCGATCTGCACCTTTGATGTCAGACACGCGTTGCAGGTTCATGATGTCAACACCGTATTCACGCACGTGTGCTTCCATTTCAGCCGCAAATTTTGGACCTTGGGTTTTTTGCACTGATGTGTAGTTTTCAATGTCCATGGTATCCATCACCTGACCGCCCATGCGTTCAGCCACGATGCCAGTTTTGATGCCTTTACGTGCTGCATAGATCGCTGCAGTATTCCCTGCAGGTCCACCACCAATCACTAGGATATCAAATGCATCTTTGGCATTCAGTTTTTCCGCGTCTTTGGCTGCGGCATTGGTATCCAGTTTGGCAATGATTTCTTCCAGTGTCATACGACCCTGACCGATATGTTCATTGTCCTGGAAGACCATCGGTACGGCCATGATTTTACGTTCTTCTACTTCTTCCTGGAAGAAAGCACCATCGATCATGGTTGCTGTGGTACCCGGGTTATAGATGGCAATCAGGTTCAATGCCTGCACCACATCAGGACAGTTATGGCAGCTTAAAGAGACAAATACATCAAAGTCAGATTTAATGCCTAAACCTTTAATCGATTCCAGAACTTCGGCAGAGACTTTTGGTGCATAGCCTGAAGTTTGCAGCAATGCCAGAATCAGGGAAGTAAACTCATGGCCCATCGGCAAGCCTGCGAAGAACACACGAGGCTGTTCACCGGCTTTTGCCACACCAAAGCTTGGTGCACGTTTGTTGGTACCATCAAAACGGGCAGTCACTAGATCAGAAAGCTGGGCGATTTCCTCAACCAGTTCTTTGATTTTGGCTGATTTGTCAGAGCCATCCAGAGTTGCCACTAATTCAATCGGGCCCTCCAAACGTTCAAGTAGTGTTTTTAATTGAGCTAAAGTATTTTGATCTAACATTGCTAACGTCTCCAAAGGAGTAAGAATTCATTCGATAAGTAGATACTAAGCTAAATCGATAAATAGATAAAACAGTTTGTTTTTATAAATTTAATCGGTTTTGCAAATGTATTGAAAAATTCATGATTAATTTCAAGCTTATATCTGGGTGCTTAGCATGAATTTTCAAGTAGTTTAGAATGATATTGCTCTTTTTCGGTTAAGATTGGAATTCTGCATTTGAGAGTTGAACGATGGAATTACAACGCGGTATTTATCAACATTATAAAGGCAAGCTTTATCAGGTCCTGCATATGGCAAGGCATAGTGAAACAGAAGAAAAACTAGTGGTTTATCAATGCCTTTATGGGGACTATTCAATTTGGGTACGACCACTATCCATGTTTACTGAACGTATTATCACCAGTGATGATCGTGAAGTAGAACGCTTTAAATTGGTTCAGGCACTTTAATCAATCCATAAAAAATTTATTTAGATCACCTCAGGGAAGAGCAATGAATCAATTACAACATTTTGAAAGTTTTATGCAGGAACTGTATAAGACCTTTCATGCGCATGATCTTCAGCAAACTGAACGTCTGCAACGCTATCGAAATATTGAGCCTGAATCAGGCCGATTTTTATCATTACTCATTCGTGCCCAGCAGTCCAAACGTATTCTGGAAATTGGGACTTCTACAGGCTATTCCACTTTATGGCTGGCCGAAGCTGCCCGGCAGACTCAAGCGATGATTACAACATTAGAAATAGATGCAGAAAGAGTTGCGCAGGCCGAGCAGTATGCAAATCAGCTAGGCTTAAAGGATTTGATTGATTTTAAAGTGACAGATGCCTTGTATTATCTGCAAGCTGAGCAGGACGTATTTGATTTTATATTGTTAGATGCGGAACGTGATGCTTATGTGGATTATTGGACCCATTTGGCCCGATTGCTCAAGCCAAAAGGTGGAGTATTGCTGGTGGATAATGTGATTTCACATGCTGCGGAAGTAGAAGAATTTATTCAGCTGATCCAGCAGGATTCAGGTTTTATCATGAGTACATTGCCGATTGGAGCTGGCTTACTCATAGTGACTTATCGTTAAGCAGAAATTAGTTAAATTAAAACAGGCAAACTCGGTCGAAATGTAAGTTGTATTCAAGATATTTCTGTACAAAGGCCATTTTATCTTGTCGTCTTAACAGGTTGTCATAAACAAATTCGGGAACAGGATGGTAGAGCTCTATATCGCCATTGCTATAAATGATTTTCAGGTGGCGGCTAGAAGGACTATAAGCCCATGAGATCACGGTTAGCAGTTTTTGCATACGTTTTCCTCCACTGAATATTATTATCTTATGTCTTGAACTTATGCCAACTGACATTGAAGATGTATAACTGAATTGTAAGCATAAGTAGGGGATTGTTATGGAGAGGATGCAATATGCATGCCTGATTTTTATATGATCTTTAAAGTGAAAAATAAAGATTTGGCAGGATGGCTTTAGATAGAAGAAAAAGGAAAATAAAACGTTTGGCCAATAGAGCAATCAAATAAATGTTCAAATAAAAAAACCACGCTAAAAGCGTGGTTTTTTTAAATCAGTTCAATCTAATACAGATTAGATTTTACCAACTAGGTCGATTGAAGGAGCAAGAGTTGCGTCGCCTTCTTTCCATTTAGCTGGGCAAACTTCGCCTGGGTGAGCGTGTACATATTGAGCTGCTTTAACTTTACGAAGAAGTTCTTGAGCATCACGACCGATACCGCCAGCGTTGATTTCAACGATTTGGATTTTACCTTCTGGATCGATCACGAAAGTACCACGGTCAGCAAGGCCGTCAGCTTCGATTAGTACGTCGAAGTTTTTAGCAAGAGTCCAAGTAGGATCGCCAACCATTACGTATTGGATTTTTTTGATTTCTTCAGAAGAATCGTGCCAAGCTTTGTGAGTGAAGTGAGTGTCAGTAGAAACTGAGTAGATTTCAACGCCTAATTTTTTGAATTCTTCGTAGTTGTCAGCAAGGTCGCCAAGTTCAGTTGGGCAAACGAAAGTGAAGTCAGCTGGGTAGAAGAATACTACAGACCATTTACCTTTAAGGTCAGCTTCTGTTACTTCGATGAATTTACCATTTTGGAACGCAGTTGTTTTGAACGGTTTAACTTCAGTATTAATTAAGCTCATCATTGTCTCCATGATTGAGGTTTGTATTTAATTTCCAATAGGGTACAGAAATTATTTTTCTTGCTGAAACAGTATTTTTACATAACATACATCGGAAAAACCGAATTAAGCTAAAAATAAAACACCATCAGCACAAACAGCATTGCTCTTGATATAAATGATTCAACCGTAGAATGGTGAATACATCATGACAAGACTCACCCCGATTTAATGCCTATTCAGACATGATGCCGCAAGCAGTAAAATTCAAGGGCAAAAATTAAAAAATTATAAAAATATTCAAAATGGCCGTTCTTTCGCTTAGGGGCAATACAGCGTAAAATAGCTGCCTATTGTCTTTTTTTATATCAGGTGTTTTCTCAGTGCAGAGTCCTTTAAATGTAGATCAGCTCGTTATGGCGCGTGACCGTCATCGTTTAAATCGACTCCAAAAAGGTAAAGATGCCAACCAAAAGCAATATCAAGAATTATTTGAAAAATCGCATGCCAAAGTCATGCAGCGTATCGAACGCATTCCCAATATCAAGCTGAATCAGGATCTGCCTGTTACCCAGTATGCAGACAAGCTGATTGAAGCGATCCAGCAACATCAGGTCATTATTGTGGCTGGTGAAACCGGTTCCGGTAAAACTACGCAATTACCACAAATCGCCATGCTGGCAGGTCGAGGCCTGACTGGTCTGATTGGCCATACCCAGCCACGTCGTCTAGCTGCGCGTAGCGTCTCACAGCGTATTGCAGAAGAAGTTGGCGAGAAACTGGGTGAGTCAATTTCCTTTAAAGTCCGTTTTAATGAACAGGGCTCGCAGGATTCGATCGTCCGTTTGATGACGGATGGTATTTTATTGGCAGAGCTGGCCAATGACCGGTTCCTGACCAAATACGACACCATTATCATCGATGAAGCGCATGAACGTTCGCTGAATATCGATTTCATCATGGGCTATCTCAAGCAGCTCTTGCCGCGTCGTAAAGATCTAAAAGTGATCATTACCTCGGCAACGCTGGACGTAAACCGTTTCAGTAACTACTTCAATGGCGCACCGATCTATGAAGTGGAGGGACGTAGCTATCCGGTAGAAGTGCGTTATCGTCCAATTTCTGAAATGAGCATTGTCGGCAGTGATGACGACGAGTTTGATGATTTTGAAGAAAATTTGCCACGTGCAGTGGTTGCAGCAGTAGAAGAATGTTTTCAGGATGCACAGGAAAAAGGTCATCCGGAACATGCCGATATCCTGATTTTTGCCAGTACCGAACAGGAAATTCGTGAACTGCAGGAAACCCTGATCAAGCATGGTCCACGCCATACTGAAGTGTTACCACTTTACGCACGATTAGCATTAGCAGAACAGCAAAAGATCTTTAATCCATCCGGTGGCGGTCGGCGGATTATTATCGCCACCAACGTAGCAGAAACTGCACTGACTGTGCCGAATATCCGTTATGTGATTGATAGCGGTTTTGCCCGTATTTCCCGTTATAACTATCGTTCACGGGTGCAGCGCTTACCGATCGAAGCAGTTTCTCAAGCTGCTGCCAATCAGCGTAAAGGCCGTTGTGGCCGTATTGCGCCAGGCGTCTGTGTTCGTCTGTACAGTGAAGAGGACTTTTTAAGTCGTCCTGAATTTACCGAACCTGAGATTAAACGGACCAATCTGGCATCCGTTATTTTACAGATGCAAAGTCTGGGCCTAGGTTCACTGGAAGATTTTGATTTCATTGAGCCACCAGATCACCGCCTGGTCAATGATGGTCGCAAGCTCTTGATTGAGCTTGGGGCAATGGTGGAGAAGAGTAAAGCCCCTCTTTCTGAAAGAGGGGTTGGGGGAGATTCTACTAATCCTCCTAAATCCTCCTTTACGAAAGGAGGACTTCAAGGCAAGGGAGATTCTCTAACCAAGATCGGTCAGCAAATGGCAAAAATGCCAATTGATCCACGTCTGGCGCGAATGATTCTTGGCGGTGCGCATTTTGGTGCATTGAATGAAGCTTTGGTGATTGTCGCGGCGCTGGCAGTACAAGACCCACGTGAACGTCCTGCGGATAAGCAGATGCAGGCTGATCAGAAACATGCCTTGTTCCGTGAAGCAGATTCAGATTTCCTGTTTTATATCAAGCTCTGGGATACCCTGCATAACAACCGTGAAAGTATGAGCGAAAACAAACGCCGTACTTTTGCACGGAATCATTTCCTGAGCTGGTTACGTCTGCGTGAATGGAAGAAAACTCATGAGCAGCTGGTGGATCTGGCTAAAGGCTTAAAACTGTCCTTTAATGAAAAGAAAGCCAGTTATGAAAATCTGCATCGCGCTTTATTGACTGGCTTACTGTCTTTTATTGCCAACAAGACTGATGAACGTAATGTGTTTATGGCAGTTCGTCAGCAGAAAGCACGGATTTTCCCGGCATCAACGCTGCACAAAACCAATACCCCATGGGTAATGGCTTTTGAAATGGTTGAAACCTCGCAGGTATATTTACGGACTCTAGCGAAGATTGAGCCGGAATGGATTCTGCTGGCTGCGCGTGACTTGCTAAAACATCATTATTTTGAGCCGCACTGGTCGAAAAAAGCAGGTGTCGTAAATGCATACGATCAGATTTCGTTATTCGGCCTGATCATTGAACCGAAACGTCCGGTCAATTATGAGAAAGTGGATCAGCCAGCTGCACATGAAATCTTCCTGCGTGATGCACTGACTACTGGCAATCTCGGTATTAATCCCCCATTCCTGAAGCATAATTTGCTGAAACTGGAAGAAGTGGAACGGGTAGAAGACAAGCTACGCCGTCGTGACTTGGTCGTGGATGAAGAAACTATTTACCAGTTTTATGCCTCCAAAGTGCCGCCAGAAGTGGCGAGTCGCCGTAGTTTTGAAGACTGGCGTGCCACGGTAGAGCCACATGATCCACGTTATCTGTTTATTGATGATGATGCGCTGTGGCTGAATGATCGTCCGACCACACAACAATTTCCGGATTATTTACGTAATGGTGAATTGCGCCTGGCGACCAGTTACCGTTTTGACCCAAGTCATGATGAAGATGGTGCAACGGTTAAAATCCCGCTGCAGGCTTTGCCGCAGGTCGATGAAAATATCTGGTCATGGGGGGTTCCAGGCTGGCGTCTGGAACTGATCGAAGCTTTATTAAAGACTTTGCCTAAAGATAAACGCCGTAGTCTGGTGCCGATTCCAGATACTGCGAAAAAGCTGGCAGCCCGTATTGATGCAGTCAATTTACGTGAGCATATTTTCAGTTTTCTGGCTTTCCAGTTGCGTGGCGAGCAGATTACAGAAAAAGATTTTAGTCTGGATCGGGTTGAGCAATATCTCTTGCCTTTGATCAAGTTGATAGATGAAAAAGGTCACGTGATTGAACAAGGCCGTGATCTGGCCGAGCTAAAAGCCCGTTGCCGTACTGAAACTCATAGTCCGGTGAAACAGTTAAAAGGTGAGTTTAAAACCTTCCCGGAAAACTTTGTCTTTGAAGCGTCGCAGAAAGTGACGGGTGTAGTGGTCAAGCAATATCAGGCATTGGTTCCGACCAAAGACTTTGCTGCACTGGAACAGAAAGATGAATCTGGTGTCGTGATTCAGACCTTTAATGATCAGGCTGAAGCCGTCAAACAGCATCGTGAAGGGATTATCCGACTGGTGCATATGCAGCTCGGAGATCTGGTGCGTCAGCTGAAAAAACAGATTTCCAAACCGCTGGCACTGGCATATTCACCGCTTGGCGATAAGGCTCAACTGGAGCAAATGTTAGTTTATGCCACACTGCACCTGTCAATTAATGAGCTGCCTGTCAATATGCAAGAGTTCCAAAAGTTGGTAGAGGATGTAAAAAAATCTTTCCTGACACATGGCCAGACTGCACTGAAAGAAATCACGGATATTTATATCCAGTGGCAGGAAATCCGTCGTAAATTACTGGTTTTAGACCCATCTATATTTGGAAAAAATATTGATGACATTGAGGATCAGCTTGATTTGATGAATCTTTCTGACTTCGTTTATCGGAAACCTTCCGACGTATGGTCAGAATTTCCACGTTATTTGAAAGCCCTGATCTTGCGTTTAGAGCGCTTGCCAAATAACCTACAGAGGGATGATTCCGCCATTGACCAAATTGATCCGTGGATGGAAAAATTATTTAAGTTTAAAAATGACGCTCGCCTTAAAGAATTGTATTTTATGGTTGAGGAGTTAAGGATCTCATTGTTTTCTCAACCGATGAAAACGAAAACACCCGTTTCTCCAACTCGCCTGCAAAAAGTATGGGAACGTCTTGGAATCAGTTAAGATATAGGTCATTTTGAGAAGGAGTTTTACATGGGCATCCGTATTACGGGTACTGGCTTGTTCCATCCGGAAGATGTCATTACCAATGAAGAGTTAGTTGAAAGTTTAAATGCTTATGTGGAACTGTATAATCACGAAAATGCAGATAAAATCGCTGCAGGCGAATTAGATGCGCGTCGTGGTTCTAGCGCAGAATTTATTGAAAAAGCGTCAGGCGTACAACGCCGTTATGTGTCAGAAAAAACTGGCATCCTCGATCCAAAACGTTTACGTCCAAATCTACGTGAACGTTCAGATGATGAAATTTCCCTTCAGGCAGAATGGGGCGTGATCGCAGCAAAACAGGCGATGGAAAATGCTGGTGTCACTGCTGAAGATATCGATGTTGTGATCCTGTCATGTTCAAATCTGCAACGTGCTTATCCTGCGGTTGCGATTGAAATCCAGACTGCTCTGGGTATTCAAGGTTATGCGTATGACATGAACGTCGCATGTTCAGCAGCAACTTTTGGTTTAAAACAGGCTGCCGATGCCATCAAAGCAGGTGCACGTCGTGTATTGCTGGTAAATGTCGAAATTACCTCTGCACATACCGATTTCCGTTCACGTGACTGTCACTTTATTTTTGGTGATGTCGCAACTGCATCGATCATTGAAGATACTGAAACTAAAACCGGTTTCGAGATTCTGGATACATCATTATTTACCCAGTTCTCAAACAATATCCGTAATAACTTCGGCTTCCTGAATACGTCTGAAAATGCAGATATTGACGACAAACGTTTCCGTCAGGACGGTCGTAAGGTATTTAAAGAAGTGTGTCCACTGGTTGCCAAGATGATTACTGCTCAACTTGAGAAAAATCATATTGCACCTACAGATGTAAAACGCTTCTGGTTGCACCAAGCCAATGCCAGCATGAATGAATTGATTCTGAAACTGGTAGTGGGTAAAGAAAATGCCAAACCAGGTCTGGTACCTATCATTCTGAATGAGTTTGCCAATACTTCTTCCGCAGGTGTCATTATTGCCTTACATCGTACTGCAAATGAAGTTGAAGACGGCGAATATGGCGTACTGTGTTCATTTGGTGCAGGCTATTCAGTGGGTTCAATCCTGGTACAAAAACGCGTGGCGTAAGCCGAGTATATTTTGCAGGTCAAGCATGACGCAGCATGGATCAGGCGCTTAAGTGCCTTATCCAAACTGTATTTCACGCCTACTTTTTTAGGGGCTGAAAATATTGATGCCAGTCGACCTGCAATGTATGTCGGTAATCATTCCATGTATGGCATCTTTGATGCGCCAATGCTGATTGATTACCTGTACAATGAACATCAAGTGGCTGTGGTCAGTATTGCTGATCATAGCCATTTTTATGTGCCGCTATGGCGTGAAGCAGTGAAGAAATTTGGTGCTATTGATGGCATACAGGACTATGTCCGCTCGGCCATGCAGCAAGGCTACTCGATTCTGGTCTTTCCGGGGGGTGGCCGTGAAGTGCTGAAACGGGAAGGTGAGCAGTATCAGCTGATTTGGAAAGAGCGTTATGGCTTCCTTAAGCTGGCTCAAGAGTTTCAATACGATATAGTCCCTTTTGCTGCACTCGGCGGTGATGAAATCTATGAGATTGGATTTGATGCCAATAAGATCATTCAACATAAGTATTTTCAAAAATTATTAAAAATTCCCCAACTCAATAAATTATTACGTCATGGTGACGTGATTCCTTCCTTACCTAAAAATCTGTTTCCCAAACGCTTGCCTTTTTATTTTCAGTTTATGCCGCGGCAGCCAATTCATCATGTGCAGCACGAGAATGATCTGATTGATTTTCGTGAGTATTTACAACACAAGATCTATCAGGGGCTAGAACTGTTGGCTGACAGACGTCGGCAAGATGAAGTCTAGGTCTTTTCATCATTCCTGCTTTGCTTTACATTGAGATCGAATCGTCTAAAAAATCACCATGCTTCAATTTCTGTAATAGAAAGGAAAAAGCGATTTTAAAGGATTGAAATTCAGTAGGTCTGTAACTCAATAGGGTTAAAACGAAGGGGGAAATATGGAACAGGAGGGTTTGTTACTGCCATTCAGACAGCTCGCTGAACAATGCCTCAGTATTTTTCCTGAGTTAAATCAGCTGTATCTGGATCAAATGGCGCTTATTGGTCATGTGAATGCCCAGAATTTGTTCAGGATTCATCAGGATGAGCATCGAATTGATCTGCTTAATGGCTTATTAAATATACAGCTATATACACCTCAAGATTTAAATCTGGAAAGTCCCCATGCCTTAGCAGAAATGCAGATTGATTCCAGGCTGGCTAAAGCAGAGGCTTTGGAAGAATTTTTTTTTCAGGATATTTACTTTCTGACTGGCGATTTAAAGCCCCAGCATTCCCTGTTTTTACGTGATAAAGCCAAACAGCTCCGTCAACTTATTATTGATCAAGTCTATATATGGGTTAATGCGCCTGACCGAGTTGCTAATTGCTTAAAACAGATGTCGCTTGTGCAGGCTGAAATCATCGACTCCTTTATGATTAAAGCCGAAGTGTTTATACTCAGCCTTGTATCAGTAATTGTCTTCAAAGTGGACATGAGATTCCGGCGCATGTTTTAAAACAGCTACAGCAAATCTTTTCCTTGCAATATTTGCAGCCAGATGAGTTTCTATCGATTCAGTCAGTGATGGACAGTCTGGATGCATTCTGTTTCAGTGCGCCTGAGTTTCTGCACCCAGCGACCTACCGGATTATCTCTTTATCCTTTGAAAACCGGTTCAATCTGCATGAACTGAATGACCATATTGACGATATCCGTTTGCTGTATCGGCATGCCGAAGAGCAAAGTCATCTACTGGGCTTTGTACGGCTGATGAATCGTGATAGCTGGCATCGGAGTGATCTGCTATCCAAACGCAATTTTCTGGAAAATAATCCTTATTTATGGCAGAAAAAAGTCGCCAAACTTCCTTTATTTGACTGTCATCGGGTAGTGAACTGGTTATTTAAACAGCCTGCGGAAATTTTGGATTGGCTGAGCAGCAATATTCAACATAGTAGTGTGCGGGTGGCGGCAACAGCTTTAAGCTTTATCGATACGCATCATGTTCATCCGCAGATTGTTTTAGCTACCTTGCAATATTTTCAATATATCGCAGCACGTCTGTTTATTGATGATGTTCATCAATATGCTCTTCAGCATTGCTGGTTTGAGCATGAGCGGAATCGAACAGTTGTTCTCAAAGGGACGCGTCAGGCTATTGAGGATCATCGTATTGCGATTAGTCCATCGATTTTATATCTGGATGAATGGATCGGATTATTGCGAGATGTAGTGGCAATGGATGATCAGATGACCAAAAGGGTCTATGCTAACTTAAGTCGGGTGATACAGGCTTATATGCAGTATCTGTATAAGATTACCTGTGATTTGCCTGAGGATGTGCTGGCTTATATTCGGCCTCAAACTCAGCAAGACCGTAATTTTTATAACGTGCTACAACGTAACCAGATTCCATTTGTAGAGTTCAGGAAGCGTTTTTATTTACACGCCCGGCATGTGCGGGAATCCTGTTTTGACGGTTATATCCGCGATTATCTGCCGGAGTATTTTTCTACTCAAACAGAAGTGCCTAAGAATTTAAGCTGGACCAGTTTATTTATGCAGGCAGTTGCCTGGCATGAGCAGATTCAGAAGCAGGAAATTATTGCCAAGCTCAAAAAAGACTTTGCGCTTGCCAGCTGGAGGCCGCTCACACAAGCACATTTTCTACTGTATTTTAATTGGCGTTTTGAGGAGTTGAAAACACTAGAGCGGATTATTGAAGAGGCCAGAATATTCCGGAACTGTCTGGCTGCAAGTTATGCACAGCGTATAGTCGAAGGTGAATATGTGGCTTTTCGCATGTCACATCCTGCAATCAAATTACCTCTGATTTTAGGCTGTCAGTTGCAGAATGACCAAGTCATCTTTGACCAGCTTGAGTATCCAAATAATCAAAAAGCGGAAGTTGAATATATCAATATTGCCCAGCATTTTATTAACTGGTTAAACCTGCAGGCTTGACCTGATTCAATGCTTTTCTGTCCGTGAAGCTTAACTTTTCCGGCAAAAATCGTTAGGCTATAGCCGTTCTTTTACGGTATCTCTTTTATGAAACAGGAAACTGCACTTAAACTCTTAAAAGCAGGGGAAAATGTCTTTTTAACCGGTTCTGCGGGTGCAGGGAAAACTTATACGCTCAATCAATATATTAATTATCTGAAAGCCCGTAAGGTATCGGTCGCTATTACTGCATCGACTGGTATTGCGGCAACGCATATGAATGGTATGACCATTCATACCTGGGCCGGAATCGGGATCAAAGACTTTTTGTCTGAAGAAGAC
Organism: Acinetobacter sp. GFQ9D191M; assembly: GCF_011174875.1. NCBI lineage: Bacteria > Pseudomonadati > Pseudomonadota > Gammaproteobacteria > Moraxellales > Moraxellaceae > Acinetobacter > Acinetobacter sp. GFQ9D191M. The sequence continues at coordinate 35,659 of NZ_JAALGV010000024.1, read as the reverse complement.
CTGAAGCGCATGAAAGAGCGTAAATACCTGAAAGAACACTTGGAAAATGCGCAAGTTCTGATTATTGATGAAATTTCTATGCTGCATGCCAAGCAGCTCAATCTGGTCAATCAGGTGCTAAAATATTTCAAGGAAAGTGATGAAGCTTTTGGTGGGATTCAGGTCATTATAGCAGGGGACTTTTTCCAGTTACCACCCGTTGGGAAAAATGATGAGCGTAACCGCGATAAATTCTGCTTTATGTCGGATGCTTGGGTTGAAGCCAAGTTTCGGATTTGTTATCTGACCGAGCAGCATCGTCAGGGTAATGACTATCTGAATGATATTCTGAATGCCATTCGTGCGCAGGCCATTTCACCTGAACATCGTTCAGCGCTACAGGGTACACGTCAGCAGGATATTGGCGATACCTATACACGTCTCTATACCCACAATATGGATGTCGACAGCATTAACTTTAAGCATCTGAATGAAATTGATCAGGATTCACGCCAGTTTGATGCGCAATGTGATGGTAATGAAAAACTGATTGAAACCTTAAAGTCTTCAGTCCGTGCACCCGAAGCCTTAACCCTGAAAAAACATGCCAAGGTCATGTTCGTGAAAAATAACTTTGATATGGGCTATATCAATGGCAGCTTGGGCGAAGTAATTGGCTTTGAAGATGATGATGAGCATGGCGTGCTGCCAAAGGTCAAACTGACAGATGGAACTACATTAATTGTAGAGCCTGAAACCTGGTCGGTGGATAATGAAGCAGGCAAAACCATTGCCAGTTTCCAGCAGATTCCATTACGTCTGGCTTGGGCGATTACCATTCATAAGTCTCAAGGCATGACGCTAGAAGCTGCTGAGATTGACTTGAGCCATACCTTTGAAAAAGGTCAAGGTTATGTAGCATTATCCCGTTTGAAAAGCTTAAATGGTCTACGTTTGAAAGGCTTTAATGAACAGGCTCTGGAACTGGATAGTCTTGCCATTAAAGCTGATCGCCGCTTTCGGGAACTGTCGGATGAAGCTGAAGCGAATTTTGAAAACGTGGATTTGACTGTACAGCATAAGGCCTTTATCCGTCATTGTGGTGGTACTTTGAATGAAGTCGAGATCCAGCGTAATGAGAAGAAAATTGCCAAAAATGGTGGCAAGCAAAACTACGCGACTGCAACCTTGGATGAAACCCGTGAATTGTTTGAAGAAGGTTATGAGATTTCCGATATTGCCACTGAACGTGGCTTGACACCTGCCACTATTATTAATCATTTAGGACGTTTGCATAAAGAGCAAGGGCTGGATATCTCAGTAGCTCATCCGGGTGAGGAAGTTGTTGAACAAGTCCGCAAGATTTATAAGCGTCTGACTAAACGTCAAAACTCAGATCATTTCAATGATGACGGCAGTATTAAATTACGTCCGATCGTGGAACTGACCAGTCCGCGTATGGGTTATGATCAGGTACGTTTGGCTTTGCTGTTTGTGGAATAAAATTTGAGTTTTTAAATTTTAGTATTTAACGTGAGCTTTTACTTTTGAAAGATCAAAAGTAACAAAAATCTTTTGTTGGATTGAAGGTACATCCTGTACCTCAATCCAACGAGCGACATCCATGTCGCTGATCATGTGATTTAATACTTTGCAGTTCTTAATTTTAGAATATTAATTTTTAAGAATATTGCACAATCATGGTTAAAGGCTTATTGCGTTCCAATCAATAACGATAAAATCCCGGCTGCAATTAATGGCCCGACAGGGACACCACGAAGTACCGCGACACCTGCGACTGTACCAATTAATAGACCTGCAACGACATCAGGCTGACTCGACATCAGTTTCACCCCACGTCCACCAAGCCAGGCAACAAATAGACCGATTGCAATTGCCAGTAAAGATTTCCAGCTCAGAAATGATTTAAGAATACTGTCACCAGGAATTTTCCCGCTAGCAATCGGAGTCAATACGCCAATGGTTAAAATAATAATCCCGATATTTAGGCCATGTTGCTGTACATAAGGTAAGAGTTCATTGAGAGGCGTAATTTTCAGGACAATCAACACGGCCGCAGCAATGGTCACAGCAGTATTATGACTAAAAATACCGCAAGCCAGTAGAACCAGAAGAACAAGCAGATTCAGATCAAGTTGGGACATGAGGAGATAGGAAAAATGAAAAGTCACAGGATTATAGGCTTTTTAGCCATTTAAAGGGAGAAGACCTTATAAGAACTGAATCTGGTTAGTTTTCAGTATAGAATGCGCCTATCGCTCATTTAAACAGGTTTAGACAGATGCTATTGGAAAAAATGTTGCAATCACAAGGTTTTGGTTCACGAAAACATTGTCAGCAACTGATTAAAAATGGTGCTGTTTCGATTCAGGGCGAACTCATCGATAACCCCAAGCATAAGCTGAATCTGCAAGATCTGACCTTTAGCGTCTATGGTCATGAGTATCGCTATCGGGAAAAAGTATATATCGCGCTCAATAAGCCTCAAGATTATGAATGCTCACATCAGGCTACCCATCATTTCAGTGTATTTGATCTGTTTGATGATACCTTGTTAAACCGTGGAATCCAATGTGTAGGTCGTCTCGATCAGGACACCACCGGACTGTTATTGCTGACGGATGATGGTCAGTTTTTACAAGCGTTGACCCATCCTAAGAAACATGTAGCGAAAGTCTATCAGATGACTACTGCCGATCCCGTAACAGATGAGCAGATTCAACAGCTTGAACAGGGTGTGGAATTGAGAAATGAAAAAGGCACCTTTGCTGCTACAGATATTGTTCGTCTGGATGACAATCGTCTGCAAATGACCATTCATCAAGGGGTTTATCATCAGGTGAAACGTATGCTGGCAGCTGTTGGCAATAAAGTGGAACAGCTGCATCGTGCCCAGATTGGTGCGTTGGCCTTGAATGAGCTGGCAATAGGGGAATGGACCTATCTGGACGCAGAACAAGTGGCACAGGCAAAATTCCGTACCGGATAAAGTCTAGTATTTATTTCAGGAAACAATGGAATGTCACGAATTCATTGTCCTGAATAAATCCAAGTGACTCATAAAGTTTATGTGACTGATAATTGGTTTTTTGCGTTTCCAGGCTGATTCGAAGCGCATTTTCATGCCGGGCAAATAAAATAGCAGTATCAATCAGTTGTTTGGCTGCACCATGCCGGCGATAAGGCGGGCTAATATAGACATCGTCCAGCACATAATAAGTAGAACATGCGACTGAGGAAAATCTTAAATACAGCAGAATAAATCCGGTAAAAATATCATCCTTAGTGTTGATAAAAATGACAGTTTGACCATCTTCAAAACGCTGTTTCAAAAATTCGTAAGATAAATCCAGATTGGAAGAAGTACCATAAAATTGACGGTACTCATCAAATAAAACGGCCAGGTTAGGTAGATCTTCTGACTGGGCGCGTCGCACGATCATCGGCTTACTCCATGTTAATTTTATTATTTATCATTAACATCAAGCATAGCGAAGTTTGAAAGGAGAGAAACTTAAGAATTGTTCGTAAATGCAACAATGTTAAATTTTGTCGCTTTCACCTAAAATAGCATTCAGTTCTTCAAATAAATCAAAATGATCATCATCCAGATTCATTTCCTGATGATCTGCTGGAATCGCTGTAGCACTTGGACTTGAAGTTTGTTCTGACTTTAGTTCACTCTGTTTCTGCTTGCGTAACTTGATCAGCTGTTCCAGATTAATATTCTGATTTTCAATCGAGAAGGGGATTGATTTGGTCAGAACCACCTGTTTAAAAAAAAGACGAACTGCCTGAGCCGGCGTAATCCCCAATTGTTTAAATACTGCAAATGCCTGTTTCTTTTCTTGGGAATCCAGGCGAATTTGATAAACTTCAGTTTTTCTCATAATATTTTCAAAGCTTTAAATTACTTAACTTTTCGCCTTATTCTAATCGATAACTTCGGGATTTCAATCCTCAAGTTGCCGTTTTTAGAAAATAATCTGTAATGACAAGAGATTTACAGTGTCAATTCAAGTTTAGAGCTAAATTGCATCTGCTTTTGGGTAACTGGATCCGTAAACTGAATGTGTTTGGCCAGTAGCTGTAACGGTGCAGAAAAATCATCATCCGCCTTATGGGAAACCTGCGGATAAAAAGGATCATTCTGGATCGGAATCCCCAAATGACTTAAGTGTACCCTTAACTGATGCTGCTTTCCTGTATGTGGTTTTAGCTCATATTTGCCCCATTGCTGATCATGTTGCAGCAATTGAATTTCGGTTTCGCTATTAGGTTCTCCTTCTACCACCTGCATGGTATAAAAGGGCTGGCCTTTCTCCATTTTCAACTTTGTGATGAGCGGAAAACTTAAATCATCACGATAAGCCGCAATCGCATGATAGGTTTTCTGTACCTGCCGAGTCGCAAACATTTGCTGATAAACGCCACGCGATTGCACACATTTTGAAATCAGCACCACACCTGCCGTTTCACGATCCAATCGATGAATCGGAGTAAGATGTTCATTTCCAGTTTGCTGTTTTAGGCGTACCAGCAAGGTTTCCTGTACATATTGTCCAGTAGGACTCATGGTCAGAAAATGCGGTTTATCTACGACCAGCAGATGCTCATTTTCAAATAGAATCTGATGCTGAAAAGGAACATGCACTTCGTGTGCCAAAAAACGATAATAAAAACAATGAGTATTTGCTTGAAAAGAACTTTCGATGGTTAAGGTGTTGCCCTGAGCATCATAAACCAGACCATTATCGAAACGGGATTGCCATTCGCTCGACTCAATATGTGGAAATTGTGCACAGAGATAGGAATAGACTGTCTTGGGTGAATCAGCTGTCGCTTGCAGGAATACTTTACTTGCCGTAACCCCATTCAGCATGGGTGGGCTAAATTCAACAGTCGAAGTCATCACAACGTGGATCTATCTCTGGTCTGGAACGGATGCTGTGAAAAAATACAGTTTCTCACAGAGGTGAATAGGCTTTTAAAGCGTTGCGATGCTATCATAATTATTCTTTTTCATCATGTCGTGAGTAATATGCCTTATTCATTTAATGTCACTTTAAAACATGAAGATGACACCCAAAATCTGGCCAAAGTTCTGGCAAATAATTTTTCTTCGGGCGTTATATATCTGATTGGTGACTTGGGTGCGGGGAAAACCACGCTGACGCGTTATTACTTACAACAACTCGGTCATAAAGGCTCAGTAAAAAGTCCGACTTATACGCTGGTGGAGCCGTATCAGGTGAATGGTCAGGATATCTTTCATTTTGATTTATATCGTCTCAATGACCCTTATGAACTTGAATTGATGGGAATCCGGGATTATTTAGAAACTCCCAATGCGCTATTTCTATTTGAATGGCCTTCTAAGGGGGGTGATGAAATCCCGCAAGCCGATTTAATTATTGAAATTTTAAAATCAGAAGATGAGCTGACCCGTACTGCAAGTCTGATTTCTTCTAATCTGGCTTTACAGCAAGCTTTGGAGCGTGAATTCCCAAATGGTTGATGATTTAAGCATACGCCGTATCCGCGCACTTGATCCTGCGCTGGCGAACCAGATTGCCGCAGGTGAGGTGATTGAACGTCCTGCATCTGTGGTCAAGGAGTTGCTGGAAAACTCGATTGATGCAGGTGCGACCGAGCTGATCATCCGGGTGGAACAGGGCGGCAGTACGCTGATTGAAATCATTGATAATGGCCGAGGCATTCATTATGAGGATTTGCCACTAGCCGTGATGCGTCACGCGACCAGTAAGATTCAAACGGCTGAAGAGCTGCATGCGATTACCAGTTTGGGCTTTCGTGGTGAGGCGTTGGCCTCGATTGCTGCAGTGTCACGCCTGACTTTAACCAGTAGCCAGAATGAAGATGGCATTGGCTATCAGGTCGAAGTGAACGGTACGGCTTTTGATCATCAGGATATTCAACCGGTCGCAGCATCCAAAGGAACTCAGATCCGGGTGCAGGATTTATTCTTCAATGTCCCGGCGCGGCGCAAATTCCTGAAAAAGCCCGGCACTGAATTTGGACATATCGAAGAAATTGTTCGCCGTATGGCTTTAACGCATTTTGATATTCGCTTTGTATTGGAACATAACCAAACGATCAAGCTGAATTTGCCGGTTGCAGATAGTGGAGCTTTGCGTTTTCAACGTGTGCAACAATTACTTGGCCGTCAGTTTACTGAAAATGCTTACTGGATTGATGCAGACAGTATCAATATGCGTTTATCAGGCTGGCTCGGACATCCTTCGGATGCACGGGCTCAAGCCGATTTGCAGTATGTCTATGTGAATGGCCGGATCGTTAAAGACAAGACTATTTCGCACGCTTTGCGTATGGCTTATGATGGTATCCTGCATGGCCATCAGCATGCCGCTTATTTACTGTTTCTGGAAATCGATCCAGAAAGCATCGATGTCAATGTGCATCCAACCAAACATGAAATTCGTTTCCTGAACCAGCGTGAAGTACATGAATTTGTACGACATTATGCCAAGGAAACCCTAGCACAATTCCAGACTGCGAGCGCTGATCTGGCTGAGGCGATGAAACCTGAGTCTGAAGCTGTTGCGATAACACCTCAGCCGCGCTATCAAGAGCAGTTTAGCCTGCATCAGTCCGTAGCCACTCAACCGGTTATTCCAGTCACATCTCCGTATCGTCAGCATGAAGAAGAAGCTTCTGATGTGTTAACGGATTTCGAGTCATCAGGTCCACAAACTGTGCATTATGCGCAGGATTATAATAAGTCATATTCGGGTTCACAGCAGCTGAATAATGCCTTGAAAAGTTATCTCGCGCCTTTAAGAGAAACTGAACCGGAAACCAATACTTCAGCATCGGATGCATTGCAGTCACATTTACACAGTAAAGTGGATGAGCATCCTTTGGGGATTGCGATCGCCCAGCTGCATGGTATTTATATACTAGCGCAAAATACCGAAGGCTTAATCATCGTAGATATGCATGCGGCGCATGAGCGTATTCTGCTGCAACAGATGAAAATGGCTTGGGATAAACCGGAATTCTGGATATCCCAGCAATTGCTGATTCCTAAAGTGGTGAGCATTAGTCGTATGCAAGCCATGCGTGTTGACGAGCTCAAAGATCAACTCGCTCGTTTAGGCCTGGAAATTGACCAGTATGGTGATGAACAGGTCATTGTACGGGGCGTACCGGCCATTTTGCATAAAGCTGATTTTGATGCCTTGATCCCTGAATTATTGAATGATCTGGATCCTAATGATCAGGGACAGGGTTTAATGCAGAAACGTGACCAGATTCTTGCAGGTATAGCCTGTCATGGTGCAGTACGTGCACATCGAATGTTGAGTCTGTCAGAAATGAACGCTTTGCTGCGCCAGATGGAACAAACTGAATTTGCGAGCCAATGTAATCATGGTCGTCCAACCTGGCGAGCATTTCCATTGTCTCAACTTGATAAACTTTTCGCTCGAGGAGAGTAGCCTTACATGTCCAATCAACTGCCGGTCATCAATTTAATGGGACCAACTGCAAGCGGTAAAACTGCTTTGGCATGTGAACTATACGAGCAAGGTCATTTTGAGCTGATTTCTGTCGATTCTGCGCTAGTTTATCGGGAAATGGACATTGGTACAGCGAAGCCATCTAAAGAGGAATTAGGGCGCTATCCGCATCATCTGATTGATATTATTAGCCCGCTCGAAGTCTATTCTGCAGCAAACTTTGTCGAAGATGCTTGCCGTCTGATTGATGATATTCATGCGCGTGGTAAAACACCAATTTTGGTGGGTGGCACCATGCTGTATTTTAAGGCCTTACTTGAAGGCTTGTCTGATAATTTACCAAGTGCAGATTATGCGGTGCGTGCCCAGATTGAAGAGAAAGCCGCTCATGAAGGGTGGGAAGCGGTGTATGCTGAATTATGTCAGGTAGATCCTTTAGCAGGCCAGAAATTTAAAGTCAGTGATAAACAGAGAATTATCCGTGCATTAGAGGTTTTTAAGCTAACAGGTGAGCCGATTACAAAACTACAAGCAGAACAACCAAAAAATTTACCATATCGTTACAGTTTCCATAATTATGCCTTAATGCCCGATCGGTTAGAATTGCACAAACGTATTGAAAAACGTCTTGAAATTATGTGGAAAAACGGATTTTTAAATGAAGTTAAAGGATTAATGGGAAAATACGATTTTGACGAAAATTTACCCTCAATGCGTTCAGTAGGTTACCGCCAAGCCATAGAATTCTTAAAAAAAGGTGACCTAAGTCATGAAAAACAACGGGAAATGGAGGATAAGGCTTTATTTGCGACACGACAACTTGCCAAACGTCAATATACCTGGTTGAGATCTTTGCAAGAAAAGCATAAATTTACAACATATTTTACGCTCGAGCAGGCCCAAGAAGACTTGCGAAACTGTCACGGATAAAGCAAAATTTGAGTACTATCTTTTTTATAATTTTTAATTGAAAAATAGAGATAGTTTTTTGCGCTGATTTTTAAATTTTTGGAGTTATAACATGTCTAAAGGTCAAACTTTACAAGATCCATTCTTGAATTCTCTCCGTAAGGAACGTATTCCAGTTTCTATCTTCCTGGTAAACGGTATCAAATTACAAGGTCACATCGAGTCTTTTGACCAATACGTTGTATTATTAAAAAATACAGTAAGCCAAATGGTTTACAAACACGCGATTTCTACAGTTGTACCTGCACGTAACCCTCGTCCAGCTGGTGCTCCTGCTGGTCCACAAGGTGCTGGCTTCGGTGGTCAAGGCGGCGCAGGTGGCTTCGGCGGTCAAGGCGCTGCTGGTGGCTTCGGCGGTCAAGGTGGCTTCGGCGGTCAAGGCGCTGGCTTCGGCGGTCAAGGCGCTGGCTTCGGTGGTCAAGGCGGCTTCGGTAGTCAAGGTGGCTTCGGTAGTCAAGGTGGCTTCGGTGGTCAAGGTGCTGGTTTTGGTGGTCAAGGTGCTGGTTTTGGTGGTCAAGGCGCTGGTTTTGACAACGATTCAAAATTTGAAGATTCTTCTGACGACGAAAACAATCGTTAATCGGATCTGAAATAAAAAAGCCTCTTAATAGGAGGCTTTTTTATTGCTTAAAAAATTGAGCCATTAAAAAAAGCCAGCATTATACTGGCTTTCTTTTCTTAAATTAACGAGCGCGTTTAGGATCTAGCTGAGGATCTTTGATTTCTACATAGGCATTGCTACGGGTTTCACGTAACCAGCTATCTAGCTCAGCATCAAACTGGCGTTCACCCAGGATCTGGCGTGCCATACGTTCCTGATATTCCTGAGTCATATCTTGCTGACGTGTATCGGTCACTTGCAGGATATGCCAGCCAAATTGTGACTGGAACGGTTCACTAATCTGACCCACTGGCGTACTTTTCATACGCTGTTCAAATTCAGGTACCATGACACCTGGGCTGACCCAGCCTAAACTTCCGCCATCACGTGCTGAACCTGTGTCATTAGAGAAAGTAGACGCCAATACTGCAAAATCTTCACCTTGCTTAAGACGCGTATATAAGCTATCAATCATCTGTTTAGCATTTTCTGGGCTAACCACTTCTGATGTTTGAATCAGAATATGACGGGTCTGGTACTGAGGAACCAATGCTTTCTGCTCACCACCTTTACGCTCTAAAAGTTTCAGGACATGCACGCCATCTGCCGCAGGAATCAGTTCAGATGTTTGACCCGCTTGCAAAGTAGAAACACGTGCAGCGAGTTCGCCTGGGATTTCTGATAAATTTCGCACGCCCATATCAGACGCATCTACTTTAATATCGCCAGTTGAATATTTTTTGCTGATCGCCTGAATATCATTGCTGCTGCTTAAATCATTTCTTACTTGCGCAGCAATCTGTTGAGCATTTTCTCCGGTTATACGTAAATGCAGAACATGTACCTGGCTGCCTAACAGAGCTTGACCTTGCGGTGTATTCAGGAAGTTTTTCACATCCTGATCACTGATCTGGATACGTGAATTTACTGCTTGCTGGCGTAAACGGCTAAGTGCCAGATCTTCAGCAATACGGTTACGTAAAGAGGCATACGTATTCGGCGCGATAGCATCTAGTTTTTGCTGGAAAGCTTCCAAGCTAGGAGAGCCTGACTCACGTGCTACTTTAAGCACTGCTTCATTTAAAGATTTTTCATCTGGACGGATATTGTAGCGTTTGACCTGTTCCAGTTGAGCCTGACGTACAATTAGCTGTTCAAGTGCTTGTTGTTCAAGATAAGGTTGCGGTGGAACAGGCTTGTTTTGCTTTTGTAACTGGTGAGAAATTTCAGCAACGCTTTGTGCCAGATCACTACGCAGAATAGCGCTATTGTCGACAACAGCTACAACTTCATCTTTAGGTTGGGCAACAGCAAAAGTCGTCATCGCTGAAGAAAGACATAGCGCAAGTGCGGTCGCTTTAAAAATTTGTTTTAACTGTTTTGTCTTCATTAACGTTCTGTCCAAGTTTGATTGATATTGTTAAAACCTAGAATACGATTTTCTAGTAATGAGGTTAGCTTGTTGCTTAACCCGCCAAGACCTTTAAGCGTTACTTCAGCCATTACTGCACGTTTCGCTTTCACATCTGGGTCATTGATATCGTCTAAGTCATTGTAGTATGAGCGGCCATAGACAGATACTCCCCAACAGCATGACTCATAGTTTACGCCAAGTAAATATTCACGTGCGACACTATTATCCAGGTCAAATTGCGCATGGCCGACCAGACGCCAGTTATTGGCAATTGGCTGGATAAATGAGCCAACCACCTGATCATAACTTTCCTGGCGGTTTGGAATATCTTTACGATAGAAATAGCCTACGTTATATAGATTGCCCTGATCGCCCGTATAATAAACCTGTACATCACGCTGGGCATTGGAGCCATTCGACATCCAGCTAGAATTTAGGTTGACATGCACGTTTTTGTTTAACTGACTTCTAAGCTGAATAACTGGACCAGTATGGCTTTCACGGTCAAATTTATCTGCTTCACGATCTAATGTGACACGGCGATCTTCAAAGAAGAAACTTTGTCCCACACTGGCGCGTAATCGCTCTAAACCTTCTTCATTAAATAAACTGTAACTAAGACCTAAAGAAGCGAAGTTATTGTCTTCTAAGCGGTCATTACCATAGAAGCGGCGTGCACTAAATAATTGGTCATAATTAATTGAGGCTACGACAGAGTCAAAGTTTGGCTGATTGCGCTGATTTTCATACGGTGAATAAGCGTAAAACAGGCGAGGCGTCAAGGTCTGTAAATAGCGACCATCTTTTTCAAAAATTAAACCGGTGTCCAGCGTAAATTGTGGCACTACGATAGAATGATTTTCACTTGATGAGCTGGTTTGATTATTATTAATACGATCAATAGTATCTTGATCATAGAAAGTATTGATATTGCGTAATGTTGCCTGAGGAATGAAGAATGACCAAGGGGTAAAGTGATTATAGCGTACCGAGAAATCATTATAGATGCGTGTACCACTTGGTTGATAGATGGCTTCATCACCGGTATCAATATTTTCGATATTTCTGATGTCTTTCTGGAAATAAGCTGTATCGTTATTAAATTCGTATTGTAAACCCAGTGGGTTACCGGTCTTATAATTCACCAAAAGCTGCGGCAAACGCGCATAAGGGCGGTCTTCATCCAGAACGGCAGGATCAAGCGTCTGGAAATCTTCAACTTTAAATTGAGCTTTTAAGCCGGGGATACCATTTTTATAATTAACTTCCCAAGCACGGCGCAAGTTCAGGTCTGTTTTTGAATCTGGGTTATTATCCAGATCGGCAAAAAAGTCCTTGTCTGATGCGTAATTATATTCAAGATTTGTTAAGAACTGATCGTTGATTTGCCAGTTATGCAGGAAGTGCAGGTCTTTACGGTCTTTATTGCTATAACTTTCATCAGATGGCAGGTAGCCACCCCAAATCCGGCCTTCACCATAGTTTTCTGTTAGATAACGAAACTCGCCATCCAGCATCGCACCACGGTCACTAATATAACGTGGCGTAATGGTCGCATCATATTGTGGTGCCAAATTGAGATAAACCGGCACACCTAATTCCAGGCCGCCATCATTGGTAAATCCGAAAGTTGGCGTCAGAATCCCAGTGGTACGGCGATCATCGATTGGGAAGTTAAAATAAGGAACAGCGAGTACCGGAACATCTTTCACATAGAGCTTGGTATTACGGGTTTCACCGCGACCGGTTTCCTGATTCAGCTTGATTTGATCTGCCTGAATTTTCCAGGTCGGTTTCTGTTCAGGTGGACAGGTGGAATAGGTGGCATTTTCCAGTTCAAGCGTATCGTCAGAGGTTTTGGCAATCTTTTCAGCACGACCATGCGCATGCTGTTCTTCGGCAATGAAGAAACTGTTGTTTAAGTCACCTTGCTGGGTTTTCAGGTTGTAATTGATATCATCGCTTTGCGAAATTAAGCCACCTTGGGCCAATTGGACTTGACCTTCTGCCTTAGCATAAGTTTGAGTCTGATCAATCGTCACGCGTTCCGCACGAATCTGGCGACCTTCCTGATCAATGACCACATTGCCTTCTAAGTAGGAATCACCGGCCGGATTATAATGGCCATAGTCTGCAGTAATGGTTGAAGTTGCCTGTTCAGGGTCAATCGTCGGTGCATCAGGTGCAATAGGAGTGACCCAGGCACCTTCACAATAGGCTGAACTGAGATATTTACCTTGACGCTGCTGTGCTTCTGGTGAAGATTTATCCACATAATATTGTGAGAAGAATGCTTCACCGGGATAGGTCTCATTAATGCGCTGTTTGAGTTGTTCCGCATTTACATTGGATGAGTCATTTGATGCAGCATAGCTTGAGACCGAGCTACTACATAAAAGGGTTAAGATCGCAGTCGCTAGAGGGTTTATTTTAAAGTGATGCTTCATTTGTCTCATTAACCAATCATGCTTTTATCGCAATTAATTATTGTCGCATCATAGAGAAAAAGTTGATAAGTAGCTACACTTAGCACTTTAAAAACTCAGCCTGTACTAGAATTTATTGCAAATGAATACTCAACGCGAACAATTGATACAATCTTGGATTGCTTCTGTACTCGGTTCAGATCAATTTGAAACACATTTTTTAGCAGGCGATGCAAGTTTTCGTCGTTATGCACGAATCAAACTGAATAATAAAACATTTATGCTCATGGATGCACCACCAGAAAAAGAAGATTGTGTGCCTTTTGTGACGATTGATGAATTTTTTGATGCCCATGGCGTACGTGTTCCACACATTGTGGCCAAAGACCTGGAAAATGGCTTTTTGCTGCTCGAAGATTTTGGTGATGTGCTGTTATCAAATCTGCTAAATGATCAGACAGTTGATGCCTATTATGAGCAAAGTTTTAAACAGCTGATTCAGCTGCAGTCCATTCCTGGAGAAGGTCAGTTTCCTGCTTATTCTTATGAGAAGCTTATTTCTGAAATGGAGCTGCTGACTGACTGGATGCTGCCTGCTCTAAAAATTCAGCCAACAGAATCAGAGTCCGCTCTGATCAAGCGCACATTTGCGATACTGGCGAATGCTGCTTTGGCACAACCACAAGTCATTGTGCATCGTGATTTCCATAGCCGTAACCTGATGAAAATCGAAAATGAAACCGAACTGGGTGTGATTGATTTTCAGGATGCAGTAATCGGTGCTGATACCTATGACCTGATTTCGATTACCCGTGATGCCTATGTGCAGTGGAATGCAGATCGGGTGTATCGCTGGTTTAAAGTGTTCTATGACCTGTTACCAGCAGCGGCAAAACAGGACCGTGATTTCGAACAGTTCAAAAAAGATGCGGATATGATGGCCATTCAGCGGCATATCAAGATTTTAGGTATTTTTGTCCGCTTGTTTGAGCGAGATGGTAAATCAGGTTATCTCAAAGACCTGCCACGTGTGATGTGGTATCTATTGGAAGAAACCAAAGATTATCCAGAGTTACAGCCATTTATGCAGTTTATTCATGAAAAAGTCATGCCTGCCTTTGAAGCAAAATATGGTTCATACGAGGTAGCGGCCTAAATGAAAGCGATGATTCTCGCGGCTGGCTTGGGCAACCGCATGCGTCCTTTGACTTTGCATACGCCAAAACCTTTGCTTGAAGTAGGTGGCAAACCATTAATTGTCTGGCATATTGAAAAACTGGCTGCGATGGGCGTGAATGAAATTGTCATCAATACGGCTTGGTTAGGTGAAAAACTGGCTCAGGCGTTGGGTGATGGTTCACAGTTTGGTGTCAAGATTTTATGGTCACATGAAGGTGAAGGTCTGGAAACAGCCGGTGGCATTATTAATGCTTTACCACTGCTTGGTGATGAGCCTTTCATTTTGGTCAATGGCGATGTCTGGACGACTATGGACTTTGCACCTTTATTGAATGTTGAGCTGGGTGAAAATCTGGCACATCTGGTATTGGTACAAAACCCGGAACAGCATCCAAACGGTGATTTCACACTTGCTGACGGCAAGGCTTATACCTTTGATCAGCAGATCAGTGGTGAAAATCTGACTTTTAGCGGTGTATCAGTGATTCATCCGAAAATGTTTGCAGGCTTAGAGGCTGGAAAGCGTCCTTTGGCACCATTATTAAAAGCAGCAATGCTGGAAAATAAGATTGCTGCCTCTAAATTGACAGGCATTTGGGTAGATGTAGGAACGCCTGAGCGTTTGAATGCACTGGATTCAATGATCCGTGAAGGGAAGTCTGCTTAAGTGAATATTCACTAAGCACTCCCTACTGTGCCAATATAGAGAAAACGGTATACTTCCACTTAACTTTTTCGAGCGTTGATTGTTTATGCACACGTTTTTTCAAGAACTAAAGCAGGGTAGCCAGGCTTTAGGTTTAGAGCTGTCGGATGAAGCTTTAAATTTATTACTCAAGTACCAAGACGCTTTGGTACTGTGGAATAAAGCATACAATTTGACTGCAATCCGTGATCCTAAAGAAATGCTGGTCAAGCATCTGCTTGACAGTCTGAGTATTTTGAAGGATTTGCCTGCAGGTCGTTTGCTCGACATTGGGACTGGTGGTGGTATGCCGGGCATGATCATTGCTTTATGTCAGCCTGAGCGTGATTGCGTACTACTGGATTCAAATGGTAAAAAAATTCGTTTCCTCAAGCAGTTTATTGCAGACCTAAAATTAAAAAATGTCATTGCAGTACAAACCCGTGTGGAAAATGAAGACAGTATCAATGAGCTGGGTCAGTTTGATGTGATTACCAGTCGTGCATTTGCTTCATTGACAGATTTTGTGAATGCGTCTAAACCGTATATGCATGAGCAGAGTATTATTGCTTCCATGAAAGGTTTGATTCCTGAAGAGGAAGTGGCAGCATTAAAAGATGAATTTAGCTGTCAGATTATTGAACTGAAGGTTCCGCGCTTGGACGAACAACGTCATTTACTTCTATTAAAACGTATTTAAAATTTTTGAAGGATCGGGGTCAACATGGCACAAATTATTGCGATTGCCAACCAGAAAGGTGGTGTCGGTAAAACCACAACCGCAGTAAATTTGGCGGCATCTCTCGCTGTGCTAAAAAAACGCGTTTTGCTTGTGGATATGGATTCTCAAGGTAACGCGACCATGGGGTCGGGGATTCAGAAAAATGACCTGCTGTATTCAGTGACTGATGTATTGCTGGGTGAAGTGCCGATTGAAACTGCGATCACCAAGGCTGAAGTTGGATACAAGGTTTTAGGGGCAAACCGTGACCTGGCTGGTGTGGAGCTGGCGATTGCTGAGCAAAAAGGCCGTGAATTTATTTTGCGTGAAGCTTTGCAGGAAATTGAATCCTCATTCGACTATATCATTGTCGATTGTGCACCAAGCTTAAGTCTGATCACCGTGAATGCACTGGCAGCTGTGGATGGCGTCATCATTCCGATGCAATGCGAATATTATGCTCTCGAAGGTCTGGCTGATCTGACACAAACCATCGACCGGATTCAGCAGGCACTTAATCCAGACCTGCAGATCGTGGGTGTATTGCGTACCATGTATGATGCTCGAAATGCCTTGACCCGTGATGTTTCGGAAGAGTTAGAACAATATTTTGGTAAAAAACTTTATGAAACCGTGATTCCACGTAATATCCGTCTGGCTGAAGCGCCGGCACATGGTTTACCAGTGATTTATTTTGAAAAAAGTTCAAAGGGCGCAGTTGCTTACTTAAATCTGGCAGCTGAAGTATTAAAGAAAAGCAAAGTGAAAAAAGGAAGTAAAGCATGACCGTCAAGAAACGTGGACTCGCCAAAGGTCGTGGTTTAGATGCCTTGCTGGGATCAATTCAAAAAGAAAAATTACAACTCGAAGCACAAGGTCTTGATCATGGTCAGTTGAAACAGATTGATGTCAATCTGCTGAAACGTGGTGAATATCAGCCACGTCGCTATATCAATGAGCAGGATCTGCAGGAACTGGCCGCATCGATTGAGAAGCATGGCATCATGCAGCCAATCGTGATCCGTCCGGTCGATGATGAACGCTATCCATACGAGATTATTGCGGGTGAGCGTCGTTGGCGTGCGGCACAGTTAGCAGGTCTGACTGAAGTTCCTGCGATTGTGCGTGAGCTGAATGATCAGGTCGCAATTGCATTAGCTTTAATCGAAAACATTCAGCGTCAGGACCTGAACCCGATTGATCAGGCGATGGCTTTGCAGCGTTTCCATGACGAATTTGGTTTAAGCCATCAGGAAATTGCCGATACCGTCGGTAAGGCACGTACTACAGTGAGCAATTTGCTGCGTCTGCTAACTCTGGCTGAAGAAGTAAAAGACTTTATGCAGCAAGGCTTGCTGGATATGGGACATGCACGTGCCATCCTGACTTTGAAGGCTAAAGATCAGCTTAAAGTTGCTGAGATGGTCATTGAAAAGAGTCTGTCAGTACGCCAAACCGAACAGTTGGTACGCGACTACAATGCACCGAAAACAGAAAAACCAAAAGCAGCGATTGCGCCAGACATTCAGCAGTTGACTCAGCGTCTGTCTGAGCGCTTTAGTGCGGATGTTAAAATTGACTACAACAAGCAAGGGAAAGGCAAGCTGGTCATTAGCTATCATTCTTTAGAAGAGCTGGACGGGATTCTTTCGATCCTGGGCGATGAATAATTAATTTAAAATTTGTTTTTATTGGGGAATAAATCAGATGTGGGAATTGGTTAAAGCAGGCGGCTGGTTGATGCTGCCGCTGGTATTGTGTTCGATATTTATGCTAGCGATCTCGGTCGAGCGCTTCATTCGTTTAAAAAAGAGTCTGGTACTGCCCAACTCACTTCTGATGGGTCCTGCACAAAATGCAGACCAAGCTATGCAAAAGCTGCAACAAAGTTCAGCTTTGAAAAACAGTACTTTGGGTCGTGTATTTACTGCTGGTTTTGAAGCGTGTCACCAGTCTGAGCAATATGCTCGTGCCCAGATGGAAGTGGTAGCTTCACAGGAAATTGGCTATCTGGAAAAGAATATTAATTTTCTGGGTACTTTGAGTGCAGTAGCGCCTCTACTCGGTTTGCTCGGTACAGTGATTGGGATTATTGAATCATTCTTAATGATTGATGTCGGAACTAATAGTGACCCAGTTTTAATGATGCCCGGTATTTCCAAAGCACTGATCACGACAGCAGCGGGTATGCTGATTGCTATTCCTGCTTTATTTGCACATCGTTATTTCCAGCGTCTGGTTCAGGAATATGTGGCGGAACTTGAACAGCAAGCAACGTTATTTCATGCCAACCTGTTCTATTTAAATGCTTCAGATGATGTAGAAGAACGCATCAAGAAAGCAAGTTAGGAGCAGGGGCATGAAATTTAAACGTAACCAGGTGGAAGATGTACATATCAATCTGACGCCCATGATTGATTGCCTGCTATTTATTTTGGTCTTTCTGCTGCTTTCAACCACGTTTAACCAGATGAGCCGAATGAACCTGACGCTTCCAGATGCGCAAGGTGTACCGCCCAAGAATTTTGATCAGAAAATTGAAGTGATTGTGGATTCCAATGGCCACTATGCCGTGAATGGTCAGTCTATTGCCAGTAAAGATGCAGCAGATTTAAATACGGCAATTAAACAGATTTCGAATGAACGTCGTGATTTAATGTTTGTCATTGCCGCTGATGCAAAAGCGACACATCAGGATGTTATTCGTGTCATGGACGTTGCAGGGCAACTTGGCTTTGTTAATGTCAACATCAGTACGAAAGTACCAACTCGAGGTTATTAGTGAAGCACGATTTTAAGGTCTATCTTCGCCTTTTAAGCTATTTAAAACCATTTTGGGGCACAGCCTTAATTGTCCTGCTTGGTTTCTCTATGAATGCGGCCACAGAAGTTTCTGTAGCCAAATTACTGGAATATATCATTGAGGCGATACAAAACAGAGACCAGGGTTTCACCTTACTTTTCCCATTCTTAGTGGTAGTACTGATGTTCTTCCGGGGCTTAGGTCTATTCCTCGGTGGGTATTATACGGCGGTCATCTCCCGTAATCTGGTATTTAATATTCGTCAGGAAGTCTTTGCCAAAATATTGCGTTTGCCTGCGCAATATTTTCTGGACAATACCAGCGGTCATATTACGGCCAAAATTATGTATAACGTTGAGCAGCTCACCGCAGCCTCAACTGAAGCACTTAGAACGATCATTCAGCAAGGTCTGATCACTATTGCCTTATTGGGATATCTTTTATATACCAACTGGCGTTTAACCATGTGTATTCTGATCTTTGGACCCGTGATTGGTTTTGTGATCAGTAAAGCTTCAAAACGGATGCGCAAGCTATCACAACAGGTTCAGGACACTATGGGTGATGTGAACCATGTGGTTCAGGAAACGGTAAATGCTAATCTGATTGTCAAAGGTTTTGGTGGTCAGATTTATGAGCAGGAACGCTTTAAACAGAATTCTTTGGAAAATCTACGCCGTGGCTTGAAAATGGTGGCAGTACAGCAGCTGAACAGTCCAGTGGTACAGCTGATCATGTCAGTTTCACTCAGTATCGTGATGTATATTGCATTGCGCCCACAAATTTTGGGAGATACGACTGCGGGTGAATTTGTTGCTTATATTACAGCTGCTGGCATGTTGGCGCGACCAATCAAGACATTAACTGATGTGAATGAAAAAATTCAGCGTGGTATGGCGGCCGCACATTCTGTGTTTGAATTGCTAGATATGCCTGAAGAGCATAATACCGGCAAACTCAATGATGCCTTAAAAGGCAACATTCAATTTAAAGATGTCAATCTGGTTTATGGCGATGGTCACCATGCGATTCATGACTTTAACCTAGAAGTGAAAGCGGGCGAGACTGTAGCATTGGTTGGGCGTTCAGGAGCAGGTAAAACCTCGCTGGTGAATCTGTTGGTACGTTATCAGGAAACTTCATCCGGGCAAATTTTACTGGATCAAAAACCGATTACTGATTATGAGTTGACTGCTTTACGTACCCAGATCGCGATGGTAAACCAGCAGGTAGTGCTGTTTAACCGTACTGTTCGTGAAAATATTGCTTATGGCCAGCTAGAAAATGCGAGTGATGAAGAAATCATTGCAGCGGCAAAAGCTGCCTATGCACATGATTTCATTATGGCCTTGCCACAAGGTTATGATACGCCACTAGGTGCTCAAGGTCTGAATCTGTCAGGTGGTCAGCGTCAGCGTATTGCGATCGCCCGTGCTATTCTGAAAAATGCACCGATTCTGATTCTGGATGAAGCGACCAGTGCGCTGGATAATGAATCTGAATACTTTATTCAGCGTGCCTTTGATCAGGCGATGCGAGATCGGACTACGATTGTGATTGCCCACCGTCTATCAACAATTGAAAATGCCGACCGCATTGTAGTGATGGATCAAGGTCGTATTATAGAGCAGGGTAATCATGCTGAGCTGATTGCACGTCAAGGTGCTTATTATCAGCTGCACCAACGTAATTTCGAGGAACATTAAGTCATGGCTTTGGCACAGATCATTCAGGATGCTTGGAATACACAGGCAAAGTGGCTGGTTGTGCTGCGTCCTTTGTCCTGGCTTTACCGCTTGGGTTTTGTCAGTAACCACTGGCTTTACCGTAAAGGGATTAAAAAAAGCTATACCGCACCTATTCCAGTAATGGTGATTGGAAATATTACCGTAGGTGGGAGTGGTAAAACACCTTTACTGATTCATCTGGTGGATTACCTCACTGAAAAAGGCCTACGGATTGGTGTAATCAGTCGAGGTTATGGTGGTAAAGGTCCTTTTCCTGCTTATGTAGATTTAAATACCTTGCCTGAAGTGGTAGGTGATGAACCAGCCTTAATTGTCCAAGCGACTGGTGTGCCGATGGCTGTAGGGCCAAATCGTCAAAAGAGCATTGAGCTTCTGCTAGAAAAGCATGCACTGGATTTAATTATTTGTGATGACGGTTTGCAGCACTGGGCTTTAAATCGTCAGATTGAATGGATTGTGCTGGATAATAACCGAGGCTTGGGCAACCAGAAACTTTTACCAGAAGGTTATCTGCGTGAACCCGTTACCCGGTTGGAAAAAGGTACCGTGATTGAACATGCAGCAAATCCAGTTTCGCCTTTGCATATGCATCTTGCAGCCTCTCAGCCGTATTTATTAAATCAGGATGTTATCAAAAGCTTTGATCCAACTGCGGCTTTCTATGCAGTAGTCGGCATCGGTTTTCCACAGCGTTTTTATCAAACACTAGAACATCTGGGGCTGCAGCAATTTCAGTGTCATGAATTTCCAGATCATCATGATTATGAAATTGAAGATCTGCAATTCGATGACAATAGTCCGATCATTACTACTGAAAAAGATGCAGTTAAAATTATGGCATTACTCAAACAGTATCCAGATTATCAGCGGGATATCTGGGTGGTGCCGGTCGATGCAGTCTTGTCACCTGCCTGTTATACAATATTGCAGCAGCAATTAGAGCAACAGGGTATTTCTATTTCCTAAGGTTTATTTACGATGAAACATATAGTTATTCCTGCACGCTTCTCCAGTTCACGTTTGCCGGGTAAACCTTTGCTGGAAATCCATGGTCGTCCGATGATTCTGCGTGTCGTGGATCAGGCCAAAAAAGTACAGGGCTTTGATGACCTGTGTGTGGCAACAGATGATGAACGTATTGCCGAAGTTTGCCGTGCTGAAGGCGTTGATGTGGTCCTGACTTCAGCAGATCATCCATCAGGTACCGATCGTCTAAGCGAGGTAGCTCGAATCAAGGGCTGGGCGAGTGATGACATTATTGTGAATGTACAGGGTGATGAACCTTTATTGCCAGCCCAGTTAGTTAAACAGGTCGCGCAACTCTTAGAAGATCAACCAGCTTGCTCAATGTCGACTCTGTGTGAGCCAATTCATCATTTAGAGGAATTCAAGCGTGACAGTATCGTTAAGGTTGTGATGGCTAAGCATAATCAGGCACTGTATTTTAGTCGTGCTACGATTCCTTATGACCGTGATGGTGCCAAGCTGACTGAACAGAAACTGCATGATCAGGCTTATCGCCATTTGGGCTTATATGCTTACCGCGTGAAACTGCTACAGGAATATGTAACCTGGGAAATAGGTGTGCTGGAAAAACTGGAATCTTTAGAACAGTTACGTGTACTGGAAAATGGTCACCGTATTGCCATTGCTGTGGCAGAAGCCAATTTACCGCCAGGTGTCGATACGCAGGAAGATCTAGATCGCTTGAACCAGATGGATCCATCTTCTTTTGCTTAATTTGAGAATTCTCCATGCCGCTTGATGTCAATGCACAGATTTATCCATGGCAGCAACAGGTTTGGGATACGCTAACCGGGCGTTTTCCTAAGCTTGGGCATGGTTTATTGTTCTATGGAAAAAAAGGCTGTGGTAAAGAAGCCTTTGCCCAGCAGTTTCTGGCCTGGGTTTTATGCCTGAACCGTCAGCCTAAGGGGTCATGCGGTGAGTGTGGCAGTTGTCAGTGGCTGAAAGCGGATACCCATCCGAATTACGTCTATATCAGCACTGATGAAGACAATAAAAAACAGAATGCCAAAATTAAAATTGAAAAGATCCGTGATCTTCTGCCTTTTGTACAGCAGACCGTCGATGGCTGGCGTGTCATTGTCATTGAACCCGCTGAAGCATTAAATATTGCTTCTTCTAATGCCTTGCTGAAAACTCTGGAAGAACCGGGTGAAAATATTGTCATTATTCTGCTTGCGGATCATTATCTGAAATTGCCTGCAACTATTCGCAGTCGTTTACAGCATTTTGCCTTAGACCGGATTTCATCAGCGCAATTCAGTGAATATGTAGAGGCGCAGTTACCTGAAGCAGGTTCGAGCCAGCAGCAGCTATTAATGAATTTATCCAATCAGATGCCTTTGCAAGCGATTGAGGTTGCACGAAGTTCCTGGTTGCCATTACGTCAGGAATTCATGGAAGACTGGAAAAAACTGGTCATTCAAAAAAATATGCCAATGGCAATTGCGACCAAATGGAATAAAAGCCTAAGTTTTGGTGAATTTAGTCAAATGTTTGAATACTTGTTGTCCGATTTAATTTGTGTCAAGCTAAATCAGGCCGTAAAAAACATTGATCTGGACTTTAATGTATTGGCCGAACAATATTCATTGGAAACACTTTTTAAAATTTATGAGGATTTTCAGCGAGCCAAACAATATCTAGAGCAGAACGTACAAAGTAATCTGGTGCTCGATGAATTGTGTATCAAGCTGATGAATCTTTAGCTTAAGGGGAAAACAAGATGCAACCACGTATGGGCGGTATTATTCAGGCCAATATTCCGGATATTGAAACGTTATTTGCCAGTTATATGCCATATGTTGTAGGTGGTGGACTTTTTATTCCTTCCAAGCAGCCAGTAAAATTAGGTGAAGAAGTTTTTGTTTTGACGACTTTACCTGAACAGACGCAGAAAATTCCTTTAACCGGAAAAGTAATCTGGGTTTCTCAAAAGCAGAATGGCATCAAGCCACAAGGTTTTGGGATTCAGCTCACCGGTGAAAAAGGTGTTTTCTTCAAAAATGAAGCAGATCGTCTGGTTGCGGGTCTTAAATCTGATGGACGTAAAAGTTACACTATGTAGTTAATTTACCTTTGGTAGGAACTCATTGTGTTTGTAGATACTCATTGCCATTTAACGCTGCTTGATTTAACACCTTATAACGGTGATCTGGATCAGGCGCTCGCTCAGGCCCGTGAAGCAGGCGTATCCAAGTTTATGAGTATCTCGGTGGATCTGGATGATCATATCGAGTTGGCTAAAATCGCGGCCCGTCATCCTGATGTCGGTTATACCGTTGGTGTACATCCTTGCGAAGATGCGGCGACAATGGCGCGTGCGACCACTGAATATCTGGTTGAACTGGCACAGCCAGAAAAAGTCTGGGCGCTGGGTGAAACGGGACTCGATTATTATCACAGCACCGATTTTATTGCCGAGCAAAAAGACTGTTTTGCCCGTCATATCCATGCCTCACAAATCGTGAAAAAACCTGTCGTCGTGCATACCCGTTCCGCCAAGCATGACACGGTTGATATTATCCGTGCAGAAAAATCTACCCATGGCATTTTGCACTGTTTTACCGAAGATTGGGAAACCGCTAAAACTGTTTTAGACTGCGGTTATTATGTGTCTTTCTCCGGTATTGTTTCTTTTAAAAATGCCCAGGATTTGCGTGACGTGGCCAAACAGGTTCCACTTGATCGCGTTTTAATCGAAACGGATAGTCCTTACCTTGCTCCAATGCCATATCGTGGCAAATCTAATGAACCAAAATACGTTCCTTATGTAGCCAAAGCCCTTTGCGATGTATATGATAAGTCGCTAGAAGAAATGGCTTATATCACAAAGCAGAACTTTGAGAATCTTCTGAATTCAAAGTAAGTAAAGTTAGATAAGAGTACAAGAGAGTTATAGGGTGAAGATGGATCGTCAGGCTCAGTTTCGAGCAAGAGAAACCTTGATTTTTCAAGTTGCAGAACAGTTACTGCTAGAAAATGGTGAAGCAGGGATGACCCTGGATGCACTGGCAGCAGAACTGGATCTGGCCAAAGGCACTCTTTATAAGCATTTCCAGAGTAAAGATGAATTGTACATATTGCTGATTATCCGTAATGAGCGCATGTTGCTGGAAATGATCCAGGATAGTGATAAGGCTTTTCCTGAACATCTGGCATTCTTTATGTTGCATCATCTGCATCACCCTGAACGTACTGTCTTGTTCCATCAGATTGAAGAGCGTTTGTCGACAACGGGTGTGGGTATCCAACATCTGTTTAGCGAACTTTATCAGGTGCGCAAACAGCGCTTACGTCTGATTATCCGTATGACTGAAAGCTATCTGGCTTCAATCAATAGCAGCATGTCGGTGCGTGATTATCTGGCCTCAATTTGGTCGATGACCCATGGTGCAGCTGCGATTCTGAACTCCAGTTTTTATCAGCGCTATCTCGGTTCACGCGATACCTTGCGCGTTGCCCTTATTGATCAAGCTTTAGCTTTACCGAAACAGGTCCATCCTGCCGAGCAGTTCGCCTAAGAGTTGCCTATGATCAGATCACATCACGCCTCCATTCGTGGATTCACTCTAATCGAAGTGATGGTGGTGATTGTGATTATGAGTATTATGGCGTCATTGGTTGTATTGAATATTGGTGGGGTAGATCAGCGCAAGGTAATGCAGGCGCGGGAAGTCCTGTTACTGGATTTGCAAAGAATCTTGCGGGAATCCAATGATCAGTCTCGTATTCTTGCGCTTGATGTTCAGGCTGCCACTGATGTTTCACCATTTCGCTACGGGGTCGTGGAATATCGCGCCCTTAATCCAGCAGAACCCACTTTAAATCAGCAGAAATGGCAAAGCTATGCGGAGTTTAATCTGCGTAATTTGCCAGAGCAGGTCTCTTTCCGGATTCAGTCTTTAGAGCAGCGTTATAATAATGCCCAAAATCGGGATCTTACTGAAGCCAATGCACCCAAGCTGATCTGGTTAGGCAATGGTGAAGTTAAACCGGTCAGAATCCAGTTCTATCTGGAAGATCGTGTAGTGGGCAATCCGATTGAAATTGATCACTTGGGTAAAGTCCATGAAAGCTAGGGTTTTCAAGCAGAGTGCCGGAGCTGATGTAATCAAGCCGTTTAAGTCAAATGCTGATCGTGCGCAATCCGAGTATAGCTCTTCGTCTTGCGCAGCGGTGAAACAGCGTTTCACTCATCGCGGCTCCTCAAGCACAGCTTTCGGACTTTTTTGCGCGATAATGCCGCTCAGGTCGAGGATTACTCGACTTAATCGTGCCTCAGGATTTACCTTGCTGGAAGTGATGGTCGCGCTGGCGATCTTTGCCACAGCAGCCATGACCCTGACTAAAGTTGCTATGCAATATACCCAATCGACTTCGAATGCCATTTTGAGAACCCAAGCCCAGTTTGTTGCCTTGAATGAAGCGGCACTGATGGAAATTAATCAGCAGTGGCTTACTGGTACAGAATCTAAACAACTCACTCAACAGGGCGAAACCTGGCAAATTGATAAGCGCAGTGAACCCACTGTAAGTCCTAATGTACAACGCATTGAATTACAGGTGAGTCTGGTCAACACTGAAACCGGTCAGGCAGAAAATGGAATTAGCAGCTTGATGTTCTTTAATCACCGGATGAATGAAGCGCCATGAAGTCTAAGGGATTTACGCTGGTCGAACTACTGGTTGCTATTGCTATTTTCGCCGTACTCTCTGCTCTAGGCTGGAAAGTATTTGATTATATTGTACAAACCAAAGACCGTAATGCAGTGCATGAACAGCGCTTAAGTCAGTTGCAAGATACTTATCAGCAGATCTTGCGTGATACGGTGCAGGCGGTGCCTTTAACGGCCAATATTAATGGTGATATTCAGCCGGCACTGGTTTTGCAAAACGGACGTTTTAACTTTAGTAAGACTGGAGTCACCGATCCTCTGGAAGAGGGGATTTCTCCAGATGAACGGGTTGAATATCAGTACCGGGCAGATGAACAAAAACTCTATCGCCTGAAATACCGGAATTTAAACCAGACCGGGCGTGATCAACCTGAATCCAGTGTGTTGTTGTCCGAGGTTGAGCAGTTTCAGATCGTAGTACTTAATCCAAATGAAATGACCCAATGGCCAGACTCATCTTTTGATTTAAATCAGATTGAGCAAAAACAGCGTTTACCCAAAGGCATTAAAATTAACTTAATGGTTAATGGGGTCAGTTATGAGTGGATTTTCAGTTTATTGAATACAGATTTCCTGCTTGAAACCCAAAAGTTAACCTGACAAAGAATAATAAAATGCAGATGAACAAAGCAATGATGATCAAACAGCAGAAGGGGATTGCTCTGATTACCATTCTAGTGATGGTGGCACTTGCAACTATTTTGGCTGCGACTATTGCTAAACGTCAGGCCGCAACTGCTGAAAGCACCGCCTATTTAATGCGACAAAACCAGTCTTTGATGTATGCCAAAAGTGCTGAAGCGTTTTTTTCTGAATTGCTGGTCGATGACGCAGAGAATGCAGCGGAAGTTGATCATTTAAATGAAACCTGGGCGCAGCCAATGCCGGCTTTTCCGGTTGAAGATGGTTATGTCTCGGGAATACTGCAAGATGAGTCAGGTAAGTTTAATTTAAATAGCCTGATTACAGCAGAAGGCACGGTGAATGAAAATGCTAAAGCCTGGTTCGAGCTGATATTAAAACGTGCTGGATTGCCAGAGCAGTTGAGTGAAGCCGTGATCGACTGGCAGGATGAAGATGAAATGCCAAGTGGACCAATGGGCGCAGAATCCAATTATTATCAGGGCTTGCCGAATGGTTCTCTACCTCCGAATGCCAAATTTCATAGCGTTGAAGAGCTGAAACTGGTACGAGGCTTTGAAGAAAACAAGTACAAACTAATTGCACCTTATCTAAGTACTGCGCCTGTAGCAGATACTACGGTCAATATTAATACCGCATCTGCATTTCTTTTGGCGAGCATGGATGAAAAGCTGGATGTGAATGCCGTGCAGCAATTGCTGGATCGCCGTCAGGCAAATCTGGAATATTTTTCCAATGTAGCTGATCTTTGGACACTAGAACCCTTTGCTCAGGTGGATGCAGCCAAACACAACCTGTTTAATAACCTGCTTGGGGTGCAATCCAATCACTTTAAAGCACGTATCGAAGTGATGCTGAGTGAGCGTAAACGTCAGTTTAGTAGTGATCTGGTGCGGCAGGACAAGAAGGTTTATGTTGCCTATCGAAGCATGGCACCTTTTTAAAATTCCACCATTTTTAAATAATCTCATTTTTTGGAATTTAATCTGTTTTCGCTTCAATCCCTTTTGCCTATCATGACGAACTGCAAAATTAATCCTCATCGGTTTACTTTTGCTTTATAATTGAAATTAATTCACCTATTTTTTGACGACATTACGGCATATGTTAATTCGTAAGTTATTTAAGTTTGAAAATGCTCATATTGTGCGTAACTGCACCTCGGATCGCTGTAAACGTTCGATTCATGGTCACAGTTATAAAGTTGAGTTATTGCTGAAAGCGTCGAAGTTGGATCATGGCCAGATGGTATATGATTTTGGTCTGCTCAAAGGGGTGATTAAGGATTTTTTTGATTCTTTTGACCATGCGATCTGCTTTTGGCAAAAAGATGATCCTGAATATATTCAGGCATGCAAGAATTTTAGTGCACGCTGGGTATCTTTGCCGGTTTCGCCATCTGCAGAACAGTTTTCACGTATTTTCTTCTTCTTGGCTCAGCAGGTACTGATATCTACTGTCACCCAGAATGGTGAAGGGGATGTTGAAGTTTACTCTGTGATTGTCCATGAAACTGATACCGGCTATGCGCAAAGCTTTCTGGAAGATATCCAGAATGAACAAATGGGTCCACTTAGCCTGGAACAGATTGAATTCTCGGAGCAGGTGCGTGCAGAATGGACAGATCCAGAGATGTTTGCGAAACTGAAACAGGGTCTTCCATTTCATAATCCGGCTGTGGATCTGCAAGTCCAGCCTTAAAAATTCGAATATAAACGCAGACTGACATAGATTTAGGATTGAAGCATGTCTTTAAATGAACAGCAAATTGCCAAACTGAATAAAGTTCAGTTAGATGACAGCTGGAAATATGGACTCAGTGAGTTTTTATTGAGTCCAAAAATGGATGCGTTAAAAACGTTTTTAATTGAAGAAAAAAAAGCAGACAAGGTGATTTATCCACCGAATCACCTGATTTTTAATGCTTTGAATACGACGCCATTAGACCGGGTTAAAGTGGTGATTATTGGTCAGGATCCTTATCATGGTCCGAATCAGGCGCATGGTTTAAGCTTCTCGGTGCAAAAAGGGGTTGCATTACCTCCATCTTTACGTAATATTTTTCATGAGTTACATAATGATTTAGGCGTAAAAATCCCTAAACATGGTGATTTAACTCATTGGGCGGAACAGGGTGTACTTCTGCTCAACGCTGTACTGACCGTAGAGGCTGCACAGCCAACTTCACATCAGAAACGTGGTTGGGAAGAATTCACAGATCACGTCATTGATGTATTGAATGAACAACGTGAACATATCGTTTTTATTCTTTGGGGCGCATACGCACAGCGTAAAGGACAGCGCATTGATCAAAATAAACACCTGGTCTTAAAGGCAGCACATCCTTCGCCTTTGTCAGCAAACCGGGGTGGTTTTTTTGGTTGTAAAGTTTTTTCGAAAACGAATAATTATCTCAAACAACATGGCATTGAGCCTATAGATTGGCAGCTGGACGCATGACTTATTCTCCTGTAACTAAACCTTACCATCCGGACCTGATTGTTGAACAAGCCAACAATGGCTGGCGCATTGTACGCCTGAATCGTCCAAAATCATTACACGCTTTAGATGAATCTCTGGTTTCTGCACTACTGGAAGTTTTTCAGGACTTTCATACAGATGACAGCGTAAAAGCGATCTGGCTGGATTCAACTACCCCGAAAGCATTTTGTGCCGGTGGGGATGTACGTAAGCTGCGTCAGTTAGTAATTAATGATGAAGTGGCAACCGCTAATAAGTTTTTTGAACAGGAATATGCGCTAGATCTATTGCTGCATAACTATGCCAAGCCGGTATTGGTGTGGGGTGAAGGTTATGTTATGGGTGGTGGTTTAGGCCTGTTTATGGCGGCTCCATTCCGTTTGGTGACGCCGTATTCACGTCTGGCCATGCCTGAGATTAATATCGGTTTATATCCAGATGTGGGTGCGACCCGCTTCCTGGCAGACCGTGGAGCGATTGGTCTGTTTACGGGTTTAACGGGTTCAATCATGACCGCTGCTGGTGCTTACGGTATTGGCTGGGCGACTCATATCTGTGATGCACAGCGTGATTCAGTATTAGATAAGGTCGTAAATATAGACTGGGAACATTATCCAGCTGGCGATTTCCGTGCGATTGATGATACCTTGAATAGTATGCATCGTCCGGTAGGCCCGGGTCCTCTGCAAAACTCACTGGATGTAATCCACAGTGTATGTCGTGGAATGAACTTTGAACATGACTATGAATCGATTATCGGTCTAAGTGATGCGCGCAGTGACTGGTTGCGTCAGGCCAGCGAAAACCTGCAAAAAGGCTCACCTGCAACCGCTGCTCTAAGCTGGTTATTATGGCAATGGGGTAAACAGGTTCATTCATGGAATGAAATTTTTGAACTGGAAACCCAGATTTCAGATTGGAAAATCCGTCATCCTGATTTTGTTGAAGGTGTACGTGCACGACTGGTTGATAAAGATCTGTCTCCAGAATGGCAAAAGGGTAGTGATTTAAGCCTGAAAGGCATTCTGTCTCAGAATCCACCGGTAACCACCATTGAAAGCTGGAATGAGCTACTCAAGCACTATGATGTGATTTAAGTCTGAATGTCCGAAACACAATTTACCGATGAATACTGGATGCGGCTTGCTTATGAGCAGGCTGCACTTGCTGCTGAGCAGGGTGAAATTCCTGTAGGTGCGGTGATTGTCAGTCAAAATCAGGTCATTGGCCGTGGCTACAATGCGCCTATTTCTTTAAATGATCCGACTGCCCATGCTGAAATCGTAGCATTACGTGAAGCTTGTCAGAACCTGAAAAACTACCGCCTGCCTGAAGATGCTGTCCTCTATGTAACTCTGGAACCGTGCACCATGTGTGTAGGTGCATTGGTGCATTCGCGTATTTCACGGGTCGTTTTTGGTACAAATGAGCCCAAAGCAGGTTCTTTGGTGAGTGCACGCAAGCTTTTTGAGACTGGCTACTATAATCATGTATTTCTATTTGACTCGGGCTGTATGCAGCAGCAGTGTGCTGAGCAGTTGAGTGCATTTTTCAAGTTGCGTCGTGAACAAAAACGCCAGCTGAAATTGCAAGAAAAATTACTGAATGCTCATAAATAAATCGAATCTAATTCGTTAAACTTTGCTCACTTTAAAATCATTTATTTTCAGGAAAAAGAAAAATGAAAAATGCGATTCAGGTAAAAAAAGAATTCCCAGCAGCGATTGATAAGGTTTTTGAATTGCTGTCTAAACACGATGCTTATAACGTGGCTTTTGCACCAATGCAGGTGGAACGGATTAAGGATTCGGCAGACCCTGAGCGCCCAGATGGGGTGGGTTCTGTGCGTAGCATGGGTTTAGGTCCAGTCAAGCCGCTAAAAGAGCAAATTACCTTGCTAGAGCCGAACTCCCGTATTGAATACAAGATCGTAAAGAATCCTTTGATTAAACATCATTTGGGTATTATTGAATTTGAAGCATTGGATGATAACAAAAGTCTGGTGACTTATACGATAGAATTGCAGGCGCGTTTTCCATTTGTCAGTAAATTAATTCTTGCACAGCTTAAAACAGGGATTAAACTAGGCCTCGCAAAACTTGCAAAATCTGTATAAATAACGGGAAAGTAATGACAGTTCAAATTATTACCATTGATGGTCCAAGCGGATCTGGCAAAGGCACACTGGCTGCAAAACTGGCAGCACATTACCAGTTTCATTTACTGGATTCAGGGGCTTTGTATCGTTTATTAGGACTGTCATTGCATCACCATAATTTACTCGATGAACTGGATACTAAACTGGCTGAATGCGTACAAATTGCAACAAATTTGGACATCCGATTTGTCAGTACTGAATCAGGTGTTCAAGTATGGCTGAATGGTGAAGATGTCTCCCAAACTATCCGTACTGAACGTGTCGGTGAGTATGCTTCAAAAGTTGCTGCAATTCCTGAACTTAGAACCGCTTTGGTGGCCCGGCAGCATGCTTTTGCTCAAGCCCCTGGTCTGGTGGCAGATGGCCGCGATATGGCGACCAGTATCTTCCCAGAGGCACAAGCCAAGATTTATTTGACAGCTTCGGCTGAATCCCGTGCGCAAAGACGTGTAAAGCAGTTGCAGGGTATGGGGCTGGATGTTAAAATAAACGACATTTTAGCTAATATCGAAGCGCGGGATAAACGAGATATGGAACGCACTGTTGCTCCGCTCAAACCTGCTGCTGATGCGTACATCATCGACAGTTCAGATCTGAATATCGATGAAGTATTCAAGCTGATGACCACATATGTGGATCAGCAATTAGCTCAATAACCCTATTATTTCAGCAGACGCATAGCTTGATCAGTTTTATATGGACTATGTAGATGCTTAATTAAACCGGCCTTGTCTGATCCAAGACCGCTGACTTTATCGGATATATCATGACCGAATCTTTTGCAGCCCTCTTTGAAGAAAGCGAATTAAACCTCAACGTTGAAAAGGGTGCAGTCATCCAAGGCGTTGTAGTAAGCATCGACTCTGATTGGGTAACTGTTGACACTGGCCTTAAATCTGAAGGCGTTGTTGACCGTGCTGAGTTCTTAAATGAACAGCGCGAACTTGAAGTTCAAGTTGGCGACACTGTAGACGTAGTTGTTGAAGCACTTGACAACGGTATGGGTCAAACAGTTCTTTCTCGCGAAAAAGCTAAACGCGCTGAGACTTGGACTAAACTTGAAAAAATCTTTGAAGACGGCGAAATCGTTACTGGTGTTATCTCTGGTAAAGTTAAAGGCGGTTTCACTGTTGACATCGGTCCAGTTCGTGCGTTCCTTCCAGGTTCTTTAGTTGATACTCGTCCTATCCGTGATACTACTCACTTGGAAGGTAAAGAGTTAGAATTCAAAGTAATCAAACTTGACGCTAAACGTAACAACGTTGTTGTTTCACGTCGTGCTGTTATGGAAGCTGAATCTTCAGCTGACCGTGAAGCGCTTCTTGCTCAGCTTGAAGAAGGTCAAACAGTTACTGGTACTATCAAAAACCTTACTGACTACGGTGCATTCGTTGACCTTGGCGGTATCGACGGTCTTCTTCACATCACTGATATGGCTTGGAAACGTATCAAGCACCCATCAGAAGTTGTTGAAGTGGGTCAAGAAGTTACTGTTAAAGTACTTAAATTCGACCGCGAACGTAACCGCGTATCTTTAGGCCTTAAACAATTAGGCGAAGATCCATGGTTAGCGATCATGAGCCGTTACCCTAAAGGTTCTATCGTTAAAGCTCGCGTAACTAACCTGACTGACTACGGCTGTTTCGCAGAAATCGCTGAAGGCGTTGAAGGCTTAGTACACGTTTCAGAAATGGACCACACTAACAAAAACATCCACCCATCTAAAGTAGTTCAGATCGGTGACGAAGTTGATGTTATGGTTCTTGAAGTAGACGAAGAGCGTCGTCGTATTTCTCTTGGTATCAAACAAACTCGTGCTAACCCATGGGAAGAGTTTGCTAAGAACCACGACAAAGGTGAAAAAGTTTCAGGTACTATCAAGTCAATCACTGACTTCGGTATCTTCATCGGTTTACCAGGCGGTATCGATGGTCTAGTTCACTTGTCTGACATCTCTTGGAACGAACAAGGCGAAGAAGCGATCCGTCGTTACAAGAAAGGTGACACTGTTGAAGCAGTTATCCTGTCTGTAGATGCTGAAGGCAACCGTATCAGCCTTGGTATCAAACAATTGAACAGCGATCCGTTCAACGATTTCTTAGCTGCTAACGAACGCGGTGCGCTTGTTAAAGGTACTGTAACTGCAGTTGACGCTAAAGGCGCTACTGTTAAGTTAGCTGATGAAGTTGAAGCAACTCTTAAAGCATCTGAAATCAACCGCGACCGCGTTGAAGATGCGACTAAATTCCTAGAAGTTGGTCAAGAAGTTGAAGCTAAGATCATCAATGTAGATCGTAAATCTCGCTCTATCAACTTGTCTATCAAAGCGAAAGACGAAGCTGAAGAGAAAGAAGCTGTTGCTAACCTGAAAACAGCTGCTGCTGGTCAAGACAATGGTCCTAAAACTATTGGTGACTTGATCAAAGCGCAAATGAATCACTAAGAGTAGATGGTGAATTGTATTGTTAATGTAAGTTAAGTAATACTTTTTACACAAATACTGTAAACGGTAGCGTAGTATTTAATTATTGCGCTACCGTTTTGTATTTAAACAGGTTATTATCGGAAAATAGATCCCGAGTAGCTTGATAATTAAAGAGGTCGCAGATGACTACTGAAGCACTTAATAAGTCTGACTTAATAGAGCGCATCGCGCTAAAGAATCCGCATTTGGCTGAACCTTTAGTGGAAGAAGCAGTTAAAATTATGATTGATCAAATGATTGAAGCTTTATCATCTGATAACCGTATTGAGATTCGCGGGTTTGGCAGCTTTGCATTGCATCATCGTGAGCCTCGTGTGGGTCGTAATCCTAAAACTGGTAAATCTGTTGAAGTTGCAGCAAAAGCTGTTCCACACTTTAAGCCAGGTAAAGCACTTCGTGATGCAGTAAACGAATCTGCAAACAAATAAACAAGATATTTACGGGGTGTTCATGCGTTACGTTCTGGTCATTCTTTTATTGCTCATCTTTGGCTATTCATTAGCTTTGGTGTTGCAAAACGGGACTGAGGTCTCAGTGGACTTGTTATTTACTCAAGTTCCTGCAATGCGCTTAGGGTTATTGCTCCTTTTGACTCTTTCCTTAGGAATAGTGGTTGGCTTGTTACTCGGTGTGCAGGTTTTCCGCGTTTTTCAGAGTAATTGGGAAATTAAACGACTACGTAAAGATATTGAACATCTACGTAAGGAACAGTTGAATACTGCCAAGATGATGGCAGCAGAAGCGGCAGCTCATACACGACATGAGAAAACAGTATTAGATATTAATTCTAATGACAGGCCATCGGCACCGCTTTAGACAAAAATGAGAAGTCGAAGTAATCTACTGATTTTTTTACTTCGCCTGTTTTGATTAAACGCCTTTTAGCTTAGCTTCTAAGGCGTTTTTTTATTGTTAAATTATATTTAGAAAAAATATATAAAAATTATATAAATAAATGACTTAATTTGAATCAAAAAATCATTTTTGCGAAAATATTCTTGGTTGTTATAGGGCTAATCCGTATAATGGTTTAATTTTGTCAATTTGAAGGGTCTTCTCATGAGTATCATCGTTGCACTGGATGCTAAAAGTCAATTTGATGCCTTAACGATTGCAGAGCAGCTCGATCCTGCCTTATGTCGAGTAAAGGTGGGCAAAGAGTTATTTACTCATGAAGGTCCTATCATTGTAAAAGCACTTCAAGACAAAGGTTTTGACGTGTTTTTAGATCTGAAGTTCCATGATATTCCGAATACCACTGCACAAGCGGTATGTGCTGCGGCAGACTTGGGCGTGTGGATGGTCAATGTCCACGCTTCAGGTGGTCGTAAAATGATGGAGACCTGTGTTGAGCGTTTAAAAGCAGGTAACTATAAGACTCAACTCATTGCGGTAACTGTGTTGACTTCAATGGGGCGTGAAGACTTGAAAGATA
Source organism: Acinetobacter sp. GFQ9D191M (assembly GCF_011174875.1). Classification (NCBI taxonomy): domain Bacteria; kingdom Pseudomonadati; phylum Pseudomonadota; class Gammaproteobacteria; order Moraxellales; family Moraxellaceae; genus Acinetobacter; species Acinetobacter sp. GFQ9D191M. Next base: position 705 of record NZ_JAALGV010000024.1, on the reverse strand, counting down.
TTGGCTTGGATATCGAGCCTAATGAACATGTAAAACGTCTGGCTCAACTCACCAAAGACAGTGGCCTGGATGGGGTGGTCTGTTCCGCACAAGAAGCGAAAATGCTGCGTGAAACCATTGGACAAGACTTTGCACTGGTCACTCCTGGGATTCGTCCTGAAGGTTCAAATGCAGACGATCAAAAACGTATTGTGACACCAAAACAGGCAATGCTGGATGGATCAACACATCTGGTGATTGGACGACCAATTACCAAGTCGGAAAATCCTCGTCAGACTCTAAAAGATATTTTGGCAACATTGTAATTCCGGTTACCTGATGAAAAGCCTTTCATATGAAAGGCTTTTTTTATACATTGAGAAAAGCTGTATAAAAATAAAAAGGAACTTCAAATGAGAATAATAAAGACACCAGAACAAAAGATGCTAGAACAAAGGCTGGAGATGGAAAAAATAGCAGATCAGTTCGAACAGCAGGAAAAATATAAACAACAGGCACAGTCGGGTTCATGGGACTGGATGTCAGGCCTTGATAGCATAGATATTGTAGAACTCGCTTCAGAGATGATGGAGACAGTAGGAGATTCATTGAGTAGGGTTGATTTGAATTTTTAATATTCCGTAGTTTATTTTATTTCTAATTGAATCCCCCTAAATCCCCCTTTATGAAAGGGGGACTTCTCCTCACTGCTGTCCCATAGTTTGC
>NZ_JAALGV010000023.1:1063-2542 GCF_011174875.1 Acinetobacter sp. GFQ9D191M | reverse complement strand
TGAAATTTGTCGTGTACAGAGTATAATAATAATAATCGAGCATGAGTCTCATACGGATGCTCGGGTCGAAAGGGAATCCCCAGGCGAGTAACCTGTTTGCGGTGATCCATTAGCTGCAGGAGCAGAATAGCATACATCTGGAAGCAAAGCCAGGAAAGCGGCCTATGGAGCTGTGCGGCAGCGCTCAGTAGGCAATTTTTCAAAATATTGTTAAGCCTTTTCTGAGCATGGTATTTTTCATGGTATTACCAATTAGCAGGAAAATAAGCCATTGAATATAAAAGATAAAAATGTCTTGTTTACAATAAAGTGGGAGTAGTAATTTCGTTACTTTGTTTAGAATTTCTTCAGAAATATTTCTTAATAAATCGTGTTTTTCAACAAGCGTAAAATTACTTTCTAAAATCTCTTGTTGTTTAGCTCGAGTTTGGGTATAAGCCCCATAATAAAATTGACGAGGATCTTTAAGCACGTACCAATCTTTCATTTGGATTACAGTACGGCCCTTATCGTAAAGATCAAATTCAGGCTGCCATAAAGGTTTGTAATGAAAATTAATTTCTTCCTGAATATCGTAGGTCGCTTCTTGATAACGTGAAGCTGGTTTATCACCAAATCTTTTTTCAATATAAGCATAAGTATTTCTTAAAGGCTTAACTGAAGATGTTTTAATATCAATTTGCATATAAATCTTCCTGATTTTTTAATAAAGACTAGAGTTTTTATTCTCTAATACCGGCCTGTCCAAATCGCCACTTCATGCGGTCATATTCAATCTTTGCAAAATCATCCGTACTTAGGTGCTGTACTTGATGGTGTGCGCAGAATTCTTCAAAAGCCTTGACTGGCATAATCATTTCTACAGCTAACTCTGGATCACCTATCGAAAATTCAAATTCGATATATTTGTCACGCTGAGTCCCTGTAACATGAATAAAGCAAGGAGGCTGTTCTACATTGAGTTGCTGCATACCAAAATCCTCATATTCTCCATAAGATTATTGCAACTTGCATGCCAATTTTATTTATTATTATTTTTCAAATATTTATGATTTTCTCTTTTTTATTTCATACAATGTTCTTTATCAAATTCTTAAGTCACAATGTATGACTTAAGAAAATTCTCAAGTGTTTTATATTTTCTCAGTTGTATAAGCACTTATAGATGATCAAAAAAAAAAGAAGCCAAAGCTTCTTTTTTTGATTTTCCAACTCGCATTGATAGCCCCTATAATTCAATCAACTGAACCGTACCGGGTTTGTCGGAGACTTTTTTATTTAAGTTAGGCCACCTGACCTAACGGGTTAATCTTATCATAGTACATTGCTTCAAACTCAAAAGGTGATACATAACCTAGTGCACTATGTACACGCTCTTTATTGAACCAATCTACCCAATTTAGTGTCGCAAGTTGTACATCCGCTAAACCTTGCCAATCTGCTTTTAGATATTCAATCACCTCTGTTTTGTATAAGCCA
>NZ_JAALGV010000023.1:0-945 GCF_011174875.1 Acinetobacter sp. GFQ9D191M | reverse complement strand
AATCACATTCTTTGGCATGCCGCGATCATGCAATGCTTGCTCCAATGCATCGAGCACCATATCTGTATTCATCCGTGTAGATACTTTCCATCCAACAATTGCTCGTGAAAACACATCAATAATAAAGGCGGTATAGACCCAGCCTGAATGAGTTTGAATATACGTAAAGTCACCGACCCATAGTTGGTTTGGATGATCAGCACTAAAATTACGTTTCACTAAATCATCTGCCCGTTTTTGGTCATCCCGGCTACGGGTAGTTTGTTTATTCTTACCGCGCCAAACACCTTGTATACCTAGCTTCTGCATCAATCGAGCAACTGTACAACGTGCAATCACATAGCCTTCACGTTTCAGTTGTTGCCAGACCTTACGCACACCGTATCGACCTGAACTTTCTTTCCAAATTCGTTTAATCTCCTCAGCATGATGCAAGTCATGTAAATCTCGCTTTGCTCGATGTTCTGGATTTTCGCAGAGATCTAGAGTCCGGTAATAGGTTGAAGGTGCGATCGGTAAAATTCTACAAATCGCCTCGACTCCGTACAGCTCTTTATTATTATGGATAAAATCCACCATTATTTGTGTGGGCGGTCGAGCTCCGCCTGGGCGAAAAAAGCGGCTGCTTTACGTAGAATTTCATTGGCGCGTTGCAGTTCTTTATTTTCGCGTTCGAGTTGTTTGATACGTTCTTGGTCTGAAAGCTGCTGTACTTTAACTGGATTTTGTTTATCTAAATATTTTTGATACCAAACACGTAGTGTTTCAGGAGTACAACCTATCTTGGGAGCAATAGCGGTGATCGCAGCCCAATTCGATGGATAATCTTTTTCAGATTCAATCAATAATTGAACCGCTCTTTCTCTGATTTCAGGGGTATATTTTAATTTTGTCATCGGGATAGTCTCTCAGAATATTGACTCTCCGACAAACCCGGTACGGTTC